>NZ_CDRNDK010000131.1:0-14339 GCF_977012225.1 Planomonospora algeriensis
CCGCGCAACGGCCTGGCCGGGTTCGTCACGCTCGCCGCCACGGCCGCCGAGTGGTGCGGCGCGCGCGGCGAGATACCCGAAGTGCGCGAGACGGCCGCCCGCAAGGGGAACAGCGGCCTGCTCCGCGAGGTCCGCCGGCTGCACGACCGGCTGACCGGAGACGCCGGCGGCACCGGCCAGGAAGGATGACCATGAAGTCCACCCGATCCAAGCGGAACCGGAACTGGCGCTCCCGGCCCGATGAGGGCCACGCGATGCGGATGGAGATCGGTGATCTCGCCCGCGCCGCCGCCGCGCCGGGCTGGTCGCGGCTCACCGTCCGCCACGCCCGGATCGGCGCGCACGCGCTGACCACCGTCACCCGGGACGGCCGCGAGCTCGCCGTCGACGGCATGGACGAGCCGTTCCGGCGTCTCCGCGAGCTGTCCTACCGCGCCGACGCGGGCACCTGGTTCACCTGCGAGCTGGCGTTCTCACCCGGAAGCAGGGGCTACACCGGCAGTGTCGACTCCTCCGCGCGGCCGTTCGAGGACGTGCCGCCGTCGGCGGCGCTGGCGGAACTGGCCGCATTCCCCCGCGAGGAGCCGCCCGGCTGGCTGGCGGCCGCACTGCCGACCGCCGAGCCTCTCGGCCTGCCCGTCGCGTACGGAGACGAGTACGACCGGTGGGGCGGCCTCCGCGGAGACGACCGGACGCCGCCGTTGCCGATCGCGGGGGAGTTCGACTACCTACCGGCCTCGACCATGACCGCCCGGGTTCTCAGTCATAACCAGGATCACCGCCAGCACACGGTCTACCTGGCGGAGCAGGCCGACGGACCCGATGATGCCGGGTGCCTGATGGTGACGCGCTACCAGGACGCCTACTGGGTGGCGCGTCACGGCATGCGCGGCACCGGCGAGGGCGTGCGCTTCATCGAACTGGACGGGGCGGTGCTCCGGCTGGAGCTGACCGCCGAGGCCGCCGACGCGCTGGAGACCGAGACCGTCTTCGAGGTCCGCCTCGACCTGCCGTCCCGGACGATCGGCGAACTGCGCGTGGTCCTGCCCGGCATGCTGCGGCCCGTCGCCCGGCCGCCGGAGCTGATCGGGTTCTGAGCCGGTGCGTAGTCCTCAGGCCCCGTAGACGGGTTCGGGGGCGGCGGCGTCGGCGAGCAGGCCGGTGATCACCGGGCCTAGGTCGGCGGCCTGCCAGCGGGCGCCGTTGTCGGAGGCCGGGCCGTGCCGGAAGCCCTCCATCACGCAGATCCGGCCGCCCTCGACCTCGAAGACGCGCCCCGTCACCCCCCGCGACCCGGCCGAGGCGAGCCAGGCCACCAGGGGGGAGACGTTCTCCGGGGCCATCGCGTCGAAGGAGCCGTCCTGCGGGGCCGCCATGGTCGCGGCGAAGACCCGCTCGGTCATCCGGGTCCGGGCGGCCGGGGCGATCGCGTTGACGGTCACGCCGTACCGGGCCAGTTCGGCGGCGGCGACCAGGGTGAGACCCGCGATGCCCGCCTTGGCCGCGGCGTAGTTGCCCTGCCCCACGCTGCCGAGCAGGCCCGCTCCGGAGGAGGTGTTGACCACCCTGGCGTCCACCGGCCGGCCCGCCTTGGACTCGGCCCGCCAGTGCAGCCCGGCGTGCTTGAGCGGCAGGAAGTGGCCCTTGAGGTGGACGCGCACCACCGCGTCCCACTCCTCCTCCGACAGGTTCACCAGCATGCGGTCGCGGAGGAAGCCCGCGTTGTTGACCAGCACGTCCAGCCGTCCGTACGCCTTCAGGGCGGTCTCCACCAGGCGCCGGGCCCCGTCGCCGTCGGCGACGTCGGAGCAGTCGGCCACCGCCTCGCCGCCCAGCGCGCGGATCTCCTCGGCCACCCGCCGGGCGGGGCTGTCCGACCCGCCCTCCCCGGCGGCGCCCACGCCGAGGTCGTTGACCACGACCTTGGCGCCCTGCCGGGCGAGCTCCAGGGCGTGCGCGCGGCCGAGACCGCGCCCGGCCCCGGTGACGACGGCGACGCGGTCCTTGCAGATCATCGTCGGCTCTCCTCATCGGTGACGGCGGGAACGAGAAGGGGCGGCCCGTGCTCCCGGTCCGGGGAGGCGGTCGCGCCGTTCCTTTGCTACCTTAATTTCTAACAAATGTTTGGTGGAAAGGTAGCCCATGGGAATCTCCACCAGGAAGCACGACGACGGCGTCCGCGAGATCGTCGTGGACGTCCCCCCGGTCAACGCCCTGCCGGTGCGGGGCTGGTTCGAGCTGGCGGAGGCCGTGCGGGAGGCCGGAAGCGACGCCGCGAGCCGCGTCGTGGTGCTCCGCGCGGAGGGCCGGGGCTTCAACGCCGGGGTGGACCTCAAGGAGATGCGGGCCGCCCCGGGGTTCGAGGCGCTGGTGGGCGCCAACCGCGGCTGCCACGCGGCGTTCGCGGCCGTCTACGGGTGCGAGGTGCCGGTCGTCGCGGCCGTGCATGGGTTCTGCCTGGGCGGCGGCGTCGGCCTGGCGGGCAACGCCGACATCGTGGTCGCCGCCGAGGACGCCTACTTCGGCCTGCCCGAGGTGGAGCGGGGCGCGCTCGGAGCCGCCACCCACCTGGCTCGCCTCGTCCCCCAGCACCTGATGCGCGCGATGGTCTACACCTGCCGGAACGTCACGGCGGCCGAACTGCACGCGTTCGGCTCGGTGCTGGCGGTCGCCCCCGCCGACCGGCTCCGCGAGACCGCCTTCGAGGTCGCCGCGCAGATCGCCGCCAAGGACCCCTACGTGATCCGCCGGGCGAAGGAGTCGCTGAACGGCATCGACCCGGTCGACGTCAACCGCAGCTACCGCTTCGAGCAGGGCTTCACCTTCGAGCTCAATCTGATGGGCGTCGGCGACCGGCACCGCGACGCCTTCGCCGCCGAGAGGGCGCGGGGATGACGGGCTACCGGGAGCGGGCCCGGCGCGGCGGGCGGGACGGCCGGCGGAGGGACGGGGCCGTCCGCGCAGCGGGGGAGGAGCAGTGAGCGGGCCGATGAGCAAGGTGATGACGGCCGAGGAGGTCGTCGCCTCGCTGGAGAGCGGCATGACGGTCGGGATCGGCGGCTGGGGCTCGCGGCGCAAGCCGATGGCCCTGGTCCGGGCGGTCTGCAGGTCCTCCCTGCGGGATCTGACGGTCGTGTCGTACGGAGGGCCCGACGTGGGCCTGCTCTGCGCCGCGGGGAAGGTCCGCCGGGTGGTCGCCCCCTTCGTGACGCTCGACTCGGTCCCCCTCGAACCGCACTTCCGGGCCGCCCGGCGGGACGGGGCGGTCGAGCTCACCGAGTACGACGAGGGCATGTTCATGTTCGGCCTGCTCGCCGCGGCGCACCGGCTGCCGTTCCTGCCGACCCGCGCCGGACTCGGCTCGGACGTCATGCGGATCAACCCGGAACTGCGCACGGTCCGCTCGCCGTACGACACCGCGGGGAGGCCGTGCGACGCCGGGGGAGGGCCGCAGCGCGACGCCGCGGGGAGGCCGTACGGCGCCGCCGGGCAGGGCCCGGAGGAAGACGCGGGGGAGGACGCGGAGGGGGAGGAACTGGTCGCGGTGCCGGCGTTGACGCTGGACGCGGCGCTGGTCCACCTGGACCGGGCCGACACCCGCGGCAACGGCCAGTACCTGGGCCCCGACCCCTATCTGGACGACCTGTTCGCCAAGGCCGCCGCCCGCACCTACCTGAGCTGCGAGCGACTGGTGGACCCGGGCGGGCTGGCCGGCCCGCCGCAGACGCTGCTGGTCAGCCGGATGCACGTGGCGGGTGTGGTGGAGGCCCCGGACGGCGCGCACTTCACCGAGTGCGGGGACCGCAGCCGCGACGAGGCCTTCCAGCGGCACTACGCGGCCTCGGCCGCCGACCCGGAGGCATGGGCGGCCTTCGCCGACCGGTTCCTGTCCGGGGACGAGACCGCCTACCGGGACGCGGTACGGCGCTGGCACGAGGAGGCGCGGTGAACGCGACCCGTGCGGAGGTCTGCGTGGCGGCCTGCGCCGAGGCCTGGCGCGGCGACGGCGAGATCCTGGCGGCGGCGATGGGCACCTGCTCGATCCTGGGGGCGCGGCTGGCCCGGCTCACCTTCGAGCCCGGCCTGCTGACCACCGACGGCGGCGCGCTGCTCACCGCCGAGCCGGTGCCGATCGGCGCGCCCACGGGCCCGGCGGAGGGCTGGCTGCCGTTCCGCGACCACCTGTGGCTGGTGCAGAACGGACGGCGGCACGTGATGATGGGCGCCTCCCAGATCGACCGGTACGGCAACACCAACATCTCGGCGATCGGCGACTGGGCCCGGCCGACCTCCCAACTGCTCGGCGTGCGCGGCGCCCCCGGCAACACGATCTGCAACCCGGTCAGCTACTGGATCCCCCGCCACTCCACCCGGGTGTTCGTGCCGGAGGCGGACGTGGTCAGCGGGGTCGGCTCCGACCGGGCGGCGGAGCTGGGCGCGCGCGCCTCCCGCTTCCACGACCTGCGCCGGGTCGTGACCGACCTGGGCGTGTTCGACTTCGGCACACCGGACGGGACGATGCGGCTGGTCTCGGTCCACCCCGGGGTGGAGGCCGGGCAGGTCGCCGCCGCCACCGGCTTCGACCTGGTGATCGACGGCGACGTGCCGCAGACCCGGTGGCCGACGGACGAGGAACTGCGGCTGATCCGCGAGGTGCTCGACCCCCGGGGCCTGCGGGACCGGGAGGTCCGGGCATGATCGACCAGATGCTGGACACGCCGCTCACCCGCCTGACCGGCGTCCGCCACCCGGTCGTGCAGACCGGGATGGGCTGGGTGGCGGGGCCGAGGCTGGTCTCCGCGACGGCCGACGCGGGCGGACTCGGCATCCTCGCCTCGGCCACCATGACCCTCGACCGGCTCGCCGCCGCCGTCGAGGAGGTCCGCTCGCGCACCGACGCGCCCTTCGGGGTGAACCTGCGCGCCGACGCCTCCGACGCGGGCGACCGCGTCGACCTGCTGATCAGGCACCGGGTGAAGGTCGCCTCCTTCGCGCTGGCCCCCCGCCCGGAGCTGATCGCCCGGCTGAAGGACGCCGGTGTCGTGGTGATCCCGTCCGTCGGGGCGCGCCGCCACGCGGAGAAGGTCGCCGCCTGGGGTGCCGACGCGGTGCTCGTCCAGGGCGGCGAGGGCGGCGGCCACACTGGACCGGTCGCCACCACGCTGCTGCTGCCCCAGATCGTCGACGCCGTCGGCATCCCGGTGATCGCCGCCGGCGGCTTCTTCGACGGCCGGGGCCTGGCCGCCGCCCTGGCGTACGGCGCGGCGGGCGTGGCCATGGGCACCCGGTTCCTGCTCACCTCCGACAGCCCGGTCCCGGACGCGGTCAAACGGCTCTATCTGGCCGCGTCGGAGACCGTGGTCACCCGCCAGGTGGACGGCATGCCGCACCGGGTGCTGCGCACGCCGCTGGTGGACGGGCTGGAGGACGCGGGCCGGCTGACCGGCCTGGCCCGCGCGGTGCGCAACGCCGCCCGCTTCCGGAAGCTCTCCGGCATGTCCTGGCCGGAGATGATCCGCGACGGCCTGGCCATGAGGCACGGCAGGGAGCTGACCTGGTCCCAGATGCTGATGGCGGCCAACACGCCCATGCTGCTGAAGGCGGCCATGGTCGACGGCCGCCCCGACCTCGGGGTGATGGCCGCCGGCCAGGTGGTGGCCCTCATCGACGACCTGCCCTCCTGTGAGGAGCTGATCGACGCCGTCGTCGCCCAGGCCGCCGATGTCCTGCGGGACCCGCCGGGGCTGCGCCCGCCGTCCCCGAGTCCGTGACCGGTCGGGCCATCCGCTCTCGAACGTGTCCCGAGCCGTCAGATAGCCGGGTGATGGATCACGATTGCGATTCGTGGTCGTTGCGGACGGGTGGGGCTGGCCGGGCAAGGTGTTTCCGCGAGTGCGAGCCCCAGTTCGGGGACCTGCCGGTAGTTATCTGACTCGCTGAGTGTGACGGCGCGGAGGTGAGGGTGTCCCAGGCGGCCATCGCGCAGGTGATGACCGCTTCCAACGCGGCGTGGTCGGCACCGTCGCGGGCTTGTACGGATAGGCCTTGCACCACGGTGGTGTAGCACTCATCCCCGGCTTGAGGGCCGATGCCTTCTGCGGACCTTCGGTAACGGGTGATGGCGTCGAGGCCGGCGGGCGGCGCGGTGAGGTCGCCGTCGGTGACACCGCGGGCGAGCCGGTCCTTGACGGTGCTGAGCATGTCGCGCCACAGGTCGGCCAGGAACTCCTGGACCGCGTGGTTTTCCACCGCGCCGCTCGGCGCGGCCAGGATGAGCATGCAGTAGTGCGGGGTGTCGGGGCGGGTGATCTCGTCGGCGGTGGCGCGCGGCATGGCGTGGATCGCTCGGCGCGCGGTCCGCATCCGGGGCAACTCCACACCCCTCCGGATAACGCAGACCGGGGTCGGCTGAAACGGCAAGATCCGTAGCATGGCTGACCGGGGTCGATGCCTGTAGGGGAACCTCCAGCGTGATCTCCTCACGTCGACGGCAAGTCCCCGCATCAAGCCCAGGAAATGATCAGAGTTGGTACGGCGGGACTTCCACCTTGGACGTGGACACCTTGGGACCTGGACCATGAGAGTTCCATGGAGCGGAGTCCTCGTTGGCGACGTTCACATACCCGGCGGAGTTCCGGGCTGACGCCGTGGCGCTGGTGCGCTCCTCAACCCGGCCGGTCGCGCAGATCGCCCGAGAGCTCGGGATCACCCACGAGACGCTGCGCAGCCGGGTCCGCGCGGCCGAACGCGCCGAGCGGCCCGAGGCGGCGGCCGAGGCCGCCAAGGACGCCGAACTGGCCGCCCTGCGCAAGGAAGTCGCCGAACTGAAGCTGGAGCGCGAGATCCTACGCAAGGCCGCGGAGTGTTTCGCGCGGGAGACGCTGGGGTGAGCCGTTTGGCCCTTCACCGCCGACCACGCGCCCGCCTTCGGCGTCAAACGGCTGTGCGGGGTCTTGGGCCTGTCCCGCTCAATGGGTAACGACGTCACAGCGCCCTGAAAGTATGACTCCCGTCGAATATGAGACGCCCGAACGTCCAACCTGCATGACAGCCAGCCAAGGTGACTCCACCAAATCTGGAATGCATCGGCTCTGCGGCACTGTCCGGATCTGTTGGGCAGACTGGAGGCGCGCCGCCTCCATGAGCTGATCGGAATCCGTATCGGCGCCGCCAGACGGATGTCCTTGCGGGAGGTGCTCGGCGCTGAGGCGACGGTTGAGCAGCCCGTGGCGTATCGGCGCTGGACTGCGTACCCTTCGCGGGGACCTCGCCCCGGGTGCGCAGGCACCGCTGTTTCCCCTGCCCCTGGCGCGGTTCCCCTCAGCCGCCTGGGCGGTGCACCTGGCGGTAGGCGTCTGTACGGTGCTGTTGGCCGCGGTCGCTTGGCACACGCTGATCGAGGACTACGGCTTTCGCAACGAGCCCGCCGCGATGCTCGGCGTCACCCAGGCTCTGGCCCTGCCGCTGTGCCTGTACTGGCCCATGGCCGGCTGGTGGCTGTCTCTGGGCGCCGCCGCGCTCACCGCCGTGCTCGCCGCACTGGTCGCACAACCCGTGCAGACGATATGGCCCGCCCCTTGCCTGGCCGTCCACGTGAGCGTGCTGGCCCTGGCCGGGCTTCGGGCCCGGCCGCGGGTGCTGGCCGAGATGTGGCTGATCACTGTGGCGGCCGGGATCGCCTTGGCCTTCGGGCTGTCGGGCGGGCGGGCGCTGTCGGCTCTGGCCGACATGACGGTGCTCTCGGGTGCGGTTTCGGTCGCGGTCGGCGCGCTGCGGGGCCGCAGCGAGGCGCTGCGCAAGATGGCCCGCGCCGAGTTGGTGAGCGGACAGGAACAGACCCGGCGCACTCTGCTGGAGGAACGCACCCGCATCGCCCGCGAACTGCACGATGTGGTCGCCCACCACATGTCGGTGGTCGCCGTCCAGGCCGAGGCCGCTCCCTGCCGGGTGACCGATCCCCCCGAGGAGCTGATGCGCAGCTTCGCCACCATTCGCACCAGCGCGCTGGAAGCGCTCACCGAGCTCCACCGGATTCTCGGCCTGCTCAGAAGCGAGACCGCAGGGCAAGAGCACGGCCCCCAGCCGACCCTGGGGCACCTCGGTGATCTGCTGGATCGGGTCCGGGAAGCGGGCCTGGACGTCACCGCGGCCACGACCGGCATCCGGCGGACGCTTGCCCCGGGGGTGGAGCTGTCGGCGTATCGCATCGTCCAGGAGTCGTTGAGCAACGTGCTGCGGCACGCCCCCGGCGCGGACACGCGCATCGAAATCATCTACCGGCCCGCGTGCCTGGATCTGCGCGTGACGAACGGCCCGCCGCTGAACCCGCCGCCCGCATCCTCCTCAGGGCCTGGGCACGGGCTGCTGGGAATGCGGGAACGGATCGCGATGCTGGGCGGGCAGCTGACCGCCGGCCCCCGGGCGGACGGCGGGTACGCCGTCACCGCGCGCCTGCCCATCGACGGAAGCGAGGAGATATGACCATCCGGGTGCTGGTCGCCGACGACCAGGCCATGGTGCGCGAAGGGTTCGTGGTGCTGCTCAACGCCCAGCCCGACATCGAGGTGGTAGGTGAGGCGGCCGACGGCAGGGAGGCCGTCGGCAAGGCCGCCGAGCTGCGCCCCGACGTCGTGTTGATGGACGTGCGCATGCCCGTGATGGACGGCCTGGAGGCCACCCGGCGGCTCGCGGGCCGTACCAAGGTGGTGGTGCTCACCACGTTCGATCTCGATGAGTACGTCTACGAGGCGCTGCGGGCCGGGGCCAGCGGGTTCCTGTTGAAGAGCGCCACCGGTCGCGAGCTGGGCGAGGCGGTGCGGATCGCGGCCAGGGGTGATGCCCTGCTGGCGCCGTCGGTGACGCGGCGGCTCATCGACGCCTTCGCCCGCCTGGCCCCCTCCCCGGCGCACACCGGTCTGCGCATCGAGCAGCTGACCGAACGTGAAAGCGAGATCCTGGCGCTCATCGCGCACGGCCTGTCGAACGGGGAGATCGCCGGCCGGCTCACGATCGCCGAGCCCACGGTGAAAACCCACGTCAGCAACCTGCTGATGAAGCTGGGCCTGCGCGATCGCACCCAGGCGGCGGTGTACGCCTTCCAGACCGGTCTGGTGCGTGCCGGCGGGCGTCTGCCGGAGGTGCCGTAGCCGCACCGCTCGTGCCTCCGTCTGCAGGATGAGTTCGGCAGATCGGCCGCAAGATCCATGACGTCCAGCCGTCGGCGTTCGTAGGGTCTCATCGAGCCCACAGGCGACGATCTTTTCGAGCCGGCCTTCCGGACGGGAAAGAGGCGGCATGACCATCACGGCGCAGATCCCGCAGACCCTGCACCGCGCGCTCTTCAAGACGGTGTCCCTGCTGACCGCGCGGGGGCAGGGGGCGGTGCTGCGCCGCTACTTCGACTGGTGGCATCGCCGCCCGGACCCGTGGAACCTGGGAACCGACGACTACGAGCAGCACAAGTACGCCACCACGCTGCGGCAGCTGCCCGCGCGGTCGTACCGGCGGATCCTGGAGGTGGGATGCAGCGAGGGAGTCTTCACCTGGCTGCTGGCGGACACCTATCCCGACGCCGAGATCACCGGTATCGACATCTCCCGGCGGGCGCTCGAGCGTGCCCGCCGCCGGACCGGCGAGGAGGCCCGCCGGGTGCGTTTCCTGCAGGCCGACATCCTCACCCACGATCCCGGGCACCGCTTCGACCTCATCTTCTGCGCCGAGACCCTCTATTACCTGGGGCGCGACGACCGGGTCCGGCACGCCTGCGCCCGGCTGAGCGCGCTGCTGGAACCCGCCGGTCTGCTGGTCATGGTCCATCCCTGGCCGGAGAGCCAACGGCTTCACCGCCATCTGAATGCCGATGCGGCGGTGTCGAAGCTGACGGAGCAGGCGGACACCACCGTACACCGCCCCTTCTCCGTCGCCGTCTACCGAGCCGCGCCGCACCGGGGAATCAACGTCTCACCACTGGAGAGCCGAACGCAGGCGGGTCGACAGCGGTCCTGAGGTGGCCGTCATCGGAGGCACCGACTGGATCGAGCTGCTGCAAGCTGGTGTCACCGCTCTCGGAGTGATCACCGCCGTGGGCGTACGGTAGGTGCGGCGTCCGATCACTGGCCCGATCACCCCTGTCACCGTCTCGTTGCAGCGGCCGGTCACACATGAGGTGCCCACGAGGAGGCCGCCCTCGACTGGAAGGACAAGATCAGGTCGGGGACCGTGCAGCCGGGGCGTGAGTGGCAGGCGGCGAACAGCAGGGCCGACAGCAGCGCAGCCCCCGAGGCCCAGCCCGATTGCGGCGCAGCCGAAGCGGCCCCAGCGCACCAGCACGCGCAGGTCCCGATCCAGGCGCAGCACGAGGGCGGTCAGCGCCAGCGCACCCGCGCCGAATGTCAGCAGGATGCCCGCCTGGTCGGTGAAGCGCAGCCACGGCACCGCGCCGACGGCCCCGAGACGCCACAATCCCGAGGGTGTCATCGCATCCCGGATCAGCATGAACCCGAGGACGAGCATCATGATCCGCAGCAGCGGATCGCGGTCGCTGCGCATCAGGGCGGCACAGGTACCGATCAGCAGCAGGCCAGGCAGGAGGCGGACGGCGTAGGTGAGAACGTCGGGCAGCACAAGGACATCTCCGCCCAGCGGGAAGAAAGGCGGGGGCCAGGCGAAGCGCGCACGTCCGCGTTCCCATAATGCGAGCTATCGTCAGTTTCCGGTACTCGCATTGGAGGGCCGTGCTCACTGTCCGTAAACAGTCCCGCCAGCAGTGCTCACGCGAGACGGTCGCGGCGATCCTGGAGGCGGCTGCTCAGCTTTTCCGGCGGCACGGCTACGGCGAAACCACCACGAACAAGATCGCCGAGCGGGCCGGGGTCTCGATCGGCTCGCTATCCATAGCTGAGCGCACTCCTAGCCGTCCAGGCGTCGAGGCGCAGATCCACGGAGCCCTGCTCGTCCCTGCGACCGGTGACACGGCAGAGGCGCTGCAGGCCATCGTGGACCTGTGGCATCGGGCCCTGGATTACCCGCTCAGCGACGCCGTGCCGCCGTGACCCGCCTCGCCTGCGGCAGTCGCCATGCGGCGGAACCACCGTAGGCGTCCGGCCGTTGAACCAGGCGATCGGTTCGTCGCCTTCGGCTGATGGGGGTCGGCGGCCAGCGTACGGGAGCGTGCAGCATGGAAGTGACCGGCCTCGTCTCCGCGCTCATCATCGGCATCGTGATCGGAGCGCTCGGCCGGCTGGTCATCCCGGGCCGACAGCGCATCCCGATCTGGCTGACCATGGTGATCGGTATCGTCGCCGCGCTCATCGGCACCGCCGTCGCCGCCGTGCTGGGGGTGGCCGACACCCGCGGTATCGACTGGATCGAGCTGGCCGTCCAGGTAGCGCTGGCCGCCGGCGGCGTGACGGTCGCGGTCAAGGCCTACGACCGGCGCCAAATCCACTGACCGACCCGGCGCTCGCCGAGTGCGGCATCCGGCTCGGCGCACAAGACGGGTGACGGCCCGTTCCGCGCTGTGCGCGGGGCGGGCCGTCATCGTTGCGCCAGGTGCGGGCTCAGCAGGCCAGAACCGGTGTGGTCACTCCTCCTCGCCTTCGAAGAAGTCGCCGATCTCGTCGATCGCCTCGGCGGCGATGAACCCGCCGACCATCCCGGCCGCTCCGGCGGCCACGACCCCGCCCATGCCCGGACCGCTGCGGTGGCCGTGGTGGGAGTCGTGGTGACCACCGTAGTGACCGCCCTGGTGGGCATACGGATCATGGTGGCCACCGGGGAAGCCGCCGACGGCGTACTGGGAAAGCGAGGCGAGCCAGCCGTTGATCTCTGCGGTCCAGTCCCGGTGCAGGCCGTCGGCGTGGCTGGTCTGCCAGCGGCCGACGGCGTCCCCGCCGGAGCTGTAGCGGCCGCTGCGCTTGTCGGCCTCCACGATGATATCCATCCCACCGGGGCCCGTCACGAAGGTCAGCTCGACCTCGGTGAACTGTCCGGCGTAGGCCGGCGGGGCGTAGAACTCGATCTCCTGGTAGAACGGCAGCCGCTGGTCCACCCCGTAGAGGCGGCCCATCTCCAGGTCAGCGCTCTTGAAGGCGAAACCCAGCTGCGTGAACGCGCGCAGCACGGCTTCCTGGGCGGGCAGCGGGGCGATCTCGACGGGGTCCAGGTCGCCCTTGTCGACGGCCTTGGCGATCGCGAGCTCGGTGCGCACGCCCATGGCCATGCCGTGCAGGTGCTGGCCGATGACCTCGGTGACCGGCGCCTCCCACGGCACCGGGAACTGGAAGGGCACGACACGCTCTTCGCCGGTGCGCAGCGTGAACGGCCCCGACACCTCGGTGCGGAAGAACTCGATCAGGCCGACCTGCTCACCCTCGCCGTGCTCAGCCTCGACCCGGGTGACCATCCCGAGCGTGATGTGCTCGATGTCGGCGTCGAAGTCACCGCCCTTGAGGCGGACCTCGCCGCGCAGCAGCTCACCCGGCTGCACGCGCGCGGTGGCCAGCACGGTGTCCACCGAGGGGGCGCCGACGCCGAAGGCACCCAGCATGCGTTTGAAGACCACGGTTTCCTCTTCCTGCTCGAGTGATGTGACCGCTCCTGGAAACGATCAGTACCGGGACGTGGTTCCCGGTGCCGCCCGCCGGATCGGCGGGTGAGAAAGACCTGGCGGCAACGAGGCTATGACCTCGCTCACACCGCTCGCATCCGGGCACGGTGATGCCTTTTCCCGCGTTGACCTCAGCAAAGGCGCCCTGCGGCAAGCCGATCACACAGCTGGGTTACCGTGGTGTCCATGATCGGTTCTCGCCTGCGGTCACGAATCCGCAGGATGTGATGAGACGGCCCCGCCGGGCCGGAAGGAATGGGGTGGTGGTGTCCGTGTCATCGGACTCCAGCCATGGTCGAACCTGCCGTGGACGAGGCAGGGATCAGCGATGAGCATCGCTTTGGGCCTGTTGGCCGTCTTGGTGCTGACGCTGGCCACCGGCTACTTCGTCGCCCAGGAGTTCGCCTACGTCACCGCTGATCGGCTCGCCCTGTCCCAGCAGGCCGCCGGCGGCGACAAGAAAGCCGCCCGCGCGATCAAGGTGATGGAGCGGTTGTCGTTCATGCTGTCGGGCGCCCAGCTCGGCATCACCGTCACCGCCCTGGTCGTCGGGTTCATCGCCAAGCCCGCGCTGGCCGAGCTGGTCGCGCCCGGCCTGAAGGCGATCGGCATCACCGGCGGCGCACTCGACGCCGTCGCGCTGACGCTCGGGTTCGTCATCGCCACGATCATCCAGATGGTGCTGGGCGAACTGGCGCCGAAGAACCTGGCGCTGGCCCGGCCCGAACCGCTGGCCCGCGCGCTGGCCGCCTCCACCCTGCTGTACATGGCGGTCGCCGGGCCGGTCATCCGGCTGTTCGACGCGGCGGCCAACCGGCTGCTGCGCGCCGTCGGCATCGAACCGGTCGAGGAACTGCACCACGGCGCGACCCTGGAAGAACTCGGGCACATCATCGGCGAGTCCGAAGCCCACGGCCACCTGCCGGGTGAGCAGGCCGACCTGCTGGAGCGGGCGCTGGCGTTCGCTGATCACACCGCCGAAGAGGTCATGGTCCCGCGCGCCGACCTGGTCACCGTCTCCGGTACGGCCCTCATCCCGGAGCTGGACGAGCTCATCGCCCGCCACGGCCACACCCACTATCCGGTGCTCGGCGCCGACCCCGGTGAGGTGATCGGCGTGGTGGGCCTGCGCGAGCTGGCCCCCGTGTCCGCCGAGCAGGCCGCCGGCACGCGCGTGGCCGACCTCGCCCGCGACGTGCTGGTGGTGCCGTTCTCGGTCTCCCTGCCCGATCTGGTCGCCCAGCTGCACGCCCGAGGTGAGGAGGTCGCCTGCGTGCTGGACGAGCACGGCGGCCTGGCGGGCCTGGTCACCTGGGAGGACGTGGCCGAGGAACTGGTCGGCGAGATCGCCGATGAAAACGACCTCGACATCCCTCCGGTCGCCGCCACCGCCGGTGGCTGGGAGGTCGACGCGGGCCTGCGCATCGACGAGGTCGCCCTGGCCACCGACCTGGAACTGCCGGATGAGGATGAGTACGACACCGTCAGCGGCCTGATTCTGCACCGCCTGGGCCGCTTCGCCGCAGTCGGCGACACGCTCACCGTCGCGCTGGTGCCGTCCATGGCCGAGGACGCGCCCACCCACCTGCAGATCGAGGTCATGAGCTTGGACCGGCACGTTCCCGATCGGTCCGGCTGCGCCCCGCCCGCCGCACCGGAGACGATGCCCAGCACCAGGCCTGCGTTCCGCAGCTCCGGGCCGATCCATGCCACGTTCGGCCCTGAAACCGCA
>NZ_CDRNDK010000132.1:0-14220 GCF_977012225.1 Planomonospora algeriensis
GCCCCGCCGGACTCCCCGCTGCCGGAGCCGCCGGCCTGCCGGGCGGTGCCGGTGGCGCT
Source organism: Planomonospora algeriensis (assembly GCF_977012225.1). Lineage (NCBI taxonomy): Bacteria > Bacillati > Actinomycetota > Actinomycetes > Streptosporangiales > Streptosporangiaceae > Planomonospora > Planomonospora algeriensis. The sequence goes on from NZ_CDRNDK010000132.1 coordinate 60, forward strand.
GGCCATGCGGCGGCTCGGCGTGGCCGGCCTGACCGGCCCGAGGGAGACCGTGTCGGGCCTGGCCCGCTGGCTCGTCGGCCAGGCCGCCGCCCTGCACAGCCCGCGCGACCTGGCGATCGTGGTGCTGTCCGCGCACGGCGACGGCGAGGAGCGGTGGAACTGGGTGCGCTGGCTGCCGCACTGCGCCCCGCACGGCGGCGAGGACTGCCTGGCGCTGGTCGGCGCGGATCCGGAGGCCGCGGCCCGCCGGGTCGCGGAGCTGACCGCCCTGATCGACGAGCGCCTGGGCGAGGGCGACGGGCCGCTCAGGTCCGCCGCTCCGCGCGTCCCGTCCGGCTGGGGCGGTCTCGGCGGCGACTCCGGCGACCCGCCCCGCTACGACGAGCGCCCCTACGACGTGCTGGTCGTCCTGGACGGCGCGCGGGTGCTGCGCGCGCTGCCCGGCATGCCGCAGGTGCTGCGTCAGGGGCCCCGCGCGGGCGTGCACACCCTGGCCCTGGACGACGAGCAGCGACTGCTGCCCGAGGAGTGCGCCACCGTCGTCCGGGCGGGCGCGGACGGCCGGCTCCGGCTGCTCGGCGGCGGCATGGAGAGCCTCGGCGAGATCCTGGCCGACCAGGTACCGGCCTCCTGGTGCGACCGGCTCGCCCGCTCGCTGGCCCCGATCCGCGACGTCAGCCGCGACGAGGCGGGCACGGCGCTGCCCGGCTCGGCACGCCTGCTGGACCTGCTCGGGCTCCCCCCGCTCGCGGGTTCCGCGGTCTCGCCGGAAACGCCGGGCGGCAAGGCCCTGGCCGGACGGTGGGGCCGCTCGACGGAGGCGGTGATCGGCGCCGGGCCGGACGGCCCGTTCTCCGTCGACCTGAGCCGGGACGGGCCGCACGCGCTGATCGCGGGCACCACCGGCGCGGGCAAGTCGGAGCTGCTGCAGACGCTGATCTGCTCGCTCGCGACGGCCAACCGGCCGGACGAGATGACGTTCGTGCTGATCGACTACAAGGGCGGGGCGGCCTTCAAGGAGTGCGTACGGCTCCCGCACACCGTCGGCATGGTCAGCGACCTGGACGGCCACCTGACCCAGCGGGCCCTGGCCTCCCTGGCCGCCGAGATCCGGCGCCGGGAGCGGTTGCTGCTGGCCGCCGGGGCCAAGGACATCGAGGACTACCACGCGCTGCGCGACGCCCAGGCGGCCCGCGCGTCCCGGGACCTGCTGGTGGCCGGCGGGCCCTCCCCGATCGGCGTCTCGGCAGGGTCCCCGGTCACGCCGCTGCGGGGGCGGAGCGGCGGCCCCCTGGCGGCGCTGCCCCGGCTGGTGCTGGTGATCGACGAGTTCGCGGCGATGGTCAGCGAGCTGCCCGACTTCATGACCGGGCTGGTGGACATCGCCCGGCGGGGCCGCTCGCTGGGCATCCACCTGATCCTCGCCACCCAGCGGCCCGGGGGCGTGGTGACCGCCGACATCCAGGCGAACACGTCGCTGCGGATCGCGCTGCGGGTGACCGAGGCCGCCGAGTCCGCCGACGTCATCGGCACCCCCGACGCCGCGCACATCTCCAAGTCCACGCCCGGCCGGTGCTACGTGCGGTCGGGGACGGGCACGCCGGCGGCGGTGCAGACCGCGCGGATCGGCGGGCGGAGCCGGCCGGGAACGAGGTCAGGACGCGGGTGACGGAGGTCGGCTGGCGGGCGCTGGGCCATCCCCCGGCCGCACCGGAGGCCGGGCCCGAGGGCGCCGCCGCCACCGACCTGTCGCTGCTCGTCGACGCCCTGGTGGACGCGGCCGCGTCGCCGGGATCCCCGAGCAGCCCAGTCCCTGGCTGGAGCCACTCCCCGGCCTCGTCGTCGTCCCCGGGCTCCCGGACCCGTCCGGCCTCTCAGACGCCCCGGGCCTCTCCGGCGCCGGTGCGCCGCCGTACCGGGCGGGGAGCGAGGAGGTGCCGCCGCTGGTGTTCGGGGTGACCGACCTGCCGTGGGCGCAGGACCGGCGGTCGCTGACGCTGGACCTGCCGCACGGCGGGCACCTGCTCGTCGCCGGTACGGCGCGCAGCGGCCGGTCCACCGCGCTGCGCACGCTGGCCGGAGCGATCGCGGCCGGCGCCTCCCCCCAGGACGTGCACGTGCACGCGATCGACTGCGGGTCGGGGGCGCTGCTGCCCCTGGTGGCGATGGCGCACTGCGGCGCCGTCGTGACCCGGGACCAGCTCGACCGGGTCGAACGCCTGCTGACCCGGCTGCGGGCGGAGGTGGGGCGGCGCCAGCAGTCGCTGGCCGAGGCCGGATACGCCTCCCTGGCCGAACTGCGGGCCGCCGGGGGGACCCCGCGGCTGCCCTGGATGGTGCTGATGCTGGACCGCTGGGAGGGGTTCGTCGCGGCGTTCGAGGGCTACGACTACGGCCGGTTGATCGACTCGATGCTGCAGCTGCTGCGGGAGGGCCCGGCGGTCGGGCTCCGGGCCGTGGTGACCGGTGACCGGTCCGCGCTGATCGGGCAGATCTCCACGGTCTTCGACGACCGGCTGGTCCTGCGCCTGGCCGACCCCGCCGACTACGGGCTGGCCGGACTGCCCGTCAAGGACCTGCCCTCCTCCCTCGGCCCCGGCCGGGCACTGTCCATGGGCGAGCACGGCCTGACCGAGAGCCAGATCGCCCTGCTCGACGACGACCCCTCCGGACCCGCCCAGGTCGCCGTGGTGCAGTCGCTCGCCCGTACGGTGCCTGACCGGTTCCCCGGCACGGCCGGGACAGGGCGGCCGGGCGGCGGTGCGCAGGACGCCGTAGACCCCGTTTCGGGTGTCATGGGCGTTGCGGGTGCCGGGAGCGGGGGACGGTCCGCCGCGAGCGCCGGAGAGGTCTCCGGGAGGCCCGGTGCGTGGATCTGGGACGGCGATCCGCCGCTGCGGGTGGACCCGCTGCCGACGCGGATCACCGCGGCCCAGGCGCTGGACCTGGTTCCGTCCTTCGAGCCGCCCTCCCCCCTGTGGGCGCTGCTCGGCGTCGGGGGCGACTCCCTGGCGCCGCTCGGCGTCGACCTGCTCGCCCAGGGCCCAGGCGCGGTCATCGGAGGCCCGCCCCGGTCCGGTCGCTCCTCCGCGCTGCTGACGGCCGCCCGGTCCCTGCTCTCCCGGGGCACCCCGGTGGTCCTGGTCACCCCCCGGCGCAGCCCGCTGCGCGCCTTGGAGGGCACCGAGGGGGTGCTGGCCGTACTCGACGGCAACGGCGACCTGAGCCAGGCGGTGGCCGGGCTGGAGCGCTACGTCGTACTCGTCGACGACGCCGAGCTGGTCTCCCTGGACAGCCCGCTCGGCACGGTCCTGGAGCAGGTGCTGCGCACCGGGCGGGACGGCGAGCACGGCCTGATCGTCGCCGGCGCCACCGGCGACCTGACCACCGCCTACCGGGGATTCGCCGCCGAGGCCCGGAAGTCCCGCACCGGCCTGCTGCTCTCGGTCCAGAGCCCCGCCGACGGGGACCTGTTCACCGTACGGCTGCCGCGCGGCGCGGTGGGCGGCCCTCCGGGACGGGGCCTGCTCATCACCCTGGGCGCGGTGACCCCGGTGCAGACGGCGCTGCCGGGGTGAGGCGCCGCGAGCGGTGAAACGCCACGGCGCCGCCCCGGGAGCGTTGCGGTGCGGGGACGGCGCCGTGGCGGATCAGGTCACTGGGTGGCGGAGTGGATCTGGGTGCGGTAAGACCTGACGACATCCGCGGCCCTATCAAGTTCCTCGGCCATTCGCTCGAAGGCGACCCTGTACTCCTGCCAGGCCTCGCCGAACCGTGTGGCACCCGGACCGGTCCAGGCGACGCCGACCTTGCTCGCTTCGTTGTTCAGTGCGGCCACGATCTCCCGCACCTGGCCGGCCCTCTGCTGGAACTGGCGGGACATGGCGTCCATTTCTTCCAGGTTGCCGCCGACCATGGGATGACTCATGCCGTCTCCTTCGGGGTCAGTATCAGGGGACACTAAACGAACTCACGGTACGCGCATGGATCACTCGCTATCAGCTTTATACCTATCGGTTATGATCTCCGCCAGCTATCGTTGATGTTTTTATTGACTTATGCGTACATGAGGAACTATCTCCATGCGTGAGATCGTGGTGACCGGTGGGGGCACCGGGATCGGTTACGCCGTCGCGGCGGCCTTCGTCTCCCAGGGTGACCGGGTCACCATCACCGGGCGGCGGGAACACGTGCTCAAGGAGGCCGCCGACCGGCTGGACTCCGGCCGCGCCGGGCTCGTCGCCGCCGTGGCCTTCAACGCGGCCAACCCGGTCGCCGTGGGCGAGGCACTGGACAGGCTGCCCTCCCGGGTCGACGTCCTGGTCAACAACGCGGGCGGGAACACGAACCTGGACCGCCCGGCCGACGACGGCGACCTGATGGACGTGGCCGAGGGGTGGTGGGCCAACCTCAACGCCAACCTGATGTCGGCCGTACTGGTCACGAGCGCGCTGCTCCCCCGGCTCGCCGACGACGGCCGGATCGTCACGATCGGCTCGATCGCGGCCAGGGGCACCGGGTCCGGTTCGTACGGCGCGGCCAAGGCGGCCGTGGAGGCGTGGACCGCCGACCTGGCCGCCGAGCTCGGCCCGCGCGGCGTCACCGCGAACGTCGTCTCCCCCGGCCTGGTCGTGGACACCGAGTTCTTCCGGGGCCGCCTCACCGAGGAGGGGGTCCGGCGGCGGGTGGAGAACACCAGGAACGGACGCGCCGGCACGCCCGAGGACGTGGCGGAGACCGTGAGGTTCCTCGCCTCCCCGCAGGCCCGCCACCTGACCGGACAGGTCGTCCACGTCAACGGCGGCGCTTATCTCGGTCGTTGATCGGTCCCCGACAAGACCTGGACATCAGAAGACGCTTACACTCCCTGGAGGCTCGCAGCCCCCTGCTCGCGTGTACGAAGGGAACGATCCGGTGCAGAAGGTCCTGATCGCCAACCGTGGTGAGATCGCCGTGCGAATCGCCCGCGCCTGCAAGGACGCCGGGCTGACCGGCGTCGCCGTCTACGCCGACCAGGACCGGGACGCCCTGCACGTGCGCGTCGCCGACGAGGCGTACGCGCTGGAGGGGCAGAGCCCGGCTGAGACCTACCTCGACATCGCCAAGCTGCTGCGCGTCGCGGCCGAGACCGGCGCGGACGCCGTCCACCCCGGTTACGGCTTCCTCGCCGAGAACGCCGCCTTCGCCCAGGCCGTGATCGACGCGGGCCTGACCTGGATCGGCCCGCCGCCCGCCGCGATCACCGCGCTCGGCGACAAGGTGCAGGCGCGGCACATCGCGCAGAAGGTCGGCGCGCCGCTGGTCGCCGGCACCGCCGACCCCGTCTCCGGAGCCGAGGAGGTCGTCGCCTTCGCCGCCGAGCACGGCCTGCCGATCGCGATCAAGGCGGCGTACGGCGGCGGCGGGCGCGGGCTCAAGGTCGCCCGCACCCTGGAGGAGATCCCCGAGCTGTACGAGTCGGCGGTGCGGGAGGCGGTCACCGCCTTCGGCCGCGGCGAGTGCTTCGTCGAGCGCTACCTGGACCGGCCCCGGCACGTGGAGACCCAGTGCCTGGCCGACAGCTACGGGGCGGTCGCTGTGATCTCGACGCGTGACTGCTCGCTGCAGCGCCGCCACCAGAAGCTGGTGGAGGAGGCCCCCGCGCCGTTCCTGTCCGACCGGCAGCTGGAGCTGCTGTACGACAGCTCCAAGGCGATCCTGCGGGAGGCCGGCTACGTCGGCGCGGGCACCTGTGAGTTCCTCGTCGGCCAGGACGGCACGATCTCGTTCCTGGAGGTCAACACCCGCCTTCAGGTCGAGCACCCGGTCACCGAGGAGGTCTCCGGGATCGACCTGGTCCGCGAGATGTTCCGGATCGCCGACGGCGAGGAGCTCGGCTACGGCGACCCGGCGCTGCGCGGGCACTCCATCGAGTTCCGGATCAACGCCGAGGACGCCGGGCGCGGCTTCCTGCCCGCCCCGGGCACCATCACCCGGATGAGCACCCCCTCGGGGCCGGGGGTGCGGCTGGACGCCGGTTACGAGACCGGGATGACCGTGCCGCAGTCGTTCGACTCGCTGGTGGCCAAGCTGATCGTGACCGGCGCCACCCGCAGGCAGGCACTGGAGCGCGCCCGGCGGGCCCTGGCCGAGTTCGAGATCGACGGCATGCCGACCGTGCTGCCCTTCCACCGGGTCGTCGTGGAGGACCCGGCGTTCGCCCCGCCCGTCGAGGGTGAGCCGTTCTCGGTGCACACGCGGTGGATCGAGACCGAGTTCGACAACACGATCGCGCCGTACGCCGGGGAGACCGGTGCCGCGGAGGAGCCCGCCGAGCGCGAGCGGATCACGGTCGAGGTGGGCGGCAAGCGGCTGGAGGTCGTGCTTCCGGCCGGGCTGGGCCTGGCCGGTCCGGGCGCGGGCCGCGCCGCCGGAGCCGGCGGAACGGCCGCGCCGCGGCGGCGTGCGGGCGGCGGCGCGGCGAAGAAGGCCGCGAGCGGGGACGCGCTGGTCAGCCCGATGCAGGGCACGATCGTGAAGGTGGTCGCCTCCGACGGCGACACGGTCTCGGCCGGGGACACGATCGTGGTGCTGGAGGCGATGAAGATGGAGCAGCCGCTCACCGCGCACAAGTCCGGCACGGTGACCGGGCTGAGCGCGGCGGTGGGGCAGACGGTGACCTCCGGCGCGGTGCTCTGCGACATCAAGGACGCCTGACCCGGATCCGCGAATGTTCCGTCCCGATGTCCCGCCTCCGCGCCCGGTCCCGGGATGAAGAGGATACGGTCGGGTAGTAGGGAACTCCGATGTCCGCTCATTCGTCCTTAAGGGACGAAGGAGGCAATCTGCCGTGACCACCACAAAGTTCGCGCCAGGTCGTCTCGGTGCCGCGATCGCTGCGATGTTCGCCGGGCTCCTGGCCATCCTCATGACCGCCCCGCCGGCTCACGCGGCGGCGCCCGACCCCGACACGATCGTCTCGGCGTGGGCCAAGGACCCCCTCTATGTGGAGTCGGGCTCGGACCTCACCTCGAGCGAGCAGTCCGCCATCCGTGACTCCGTCAAGGGAACGAACCCGCCGATCTATGTGGCCGCCCTTCCCGACGGCACACTGGCCGGAGGATCGGCCGCTCGTGAGTTCGTCACGACGCTGGGCCGACAGCTGAAGTCGCAGGGCACGAGCAAGGCGACCATCGCCGTCCTGGACGGCCCCAGCCTGTTCGCCATGTCCAGCTCCCTGCGTTCTGGCGTCGCCAACGACATCGCCAAAGCGGCTGTCCGTACCAACGACGACATCGCCAGCGGCATGCAGGACTTCGTCAGGCGAGTGGAGCTCGCCGAATCCGGCAAGACCGGGGAGGCCGTGAGCGTGGACGGCTCCGGCGGTTCCGAGGGCTCCTCCAGCGGCGGCTCCGGTGCGGGTGTGCTGGTCGGCATCCTGGTGCTGGCCCTGGCGGGCGGTGGAGGCCTCTTCCTCTACTCCCGCAAGAAGAAGAAGGAGCGCGAGGCCCGTGAGGCCGCCGAGCTGGCCGCGGTCAAGCAGACCGTGGACGAGGACGTCACCAAGTTCGGCGAGGAGATCACCGCGCTGGACATGGACGTCAAGATGCTCGCCGACGGCGGCGACCACCAGGACGACTGGGCGCGCGCGCTCGACTCCTACGAACGGGCCAAGGTGGAGCTCGAGGCGGTCAAGCGCCCCGACGAGCTGCGCGGCGTGACCACCGCACTGGAGGAGGGCCGCTACGCCCTCGCCTGCGTGAAGGCCCGCGTCAACCACCTGCCGCTCCCCGAGCGGCGCTCGCCGTGCTTCTTCAACCCGCAGCACGGCCCCTCGGTCCGCGACGTGCGCTGGGCCCCGCCCGGCGGCGCGGTGCGCGACGTCCCGGCCTGCGCGGCCGACGCCGACGCCATCGAGCGCGGCTTCGAGCCGCAGACCCGCGAGGTCATGATCAACGGCCAGCGCCGCCCCTACTACGACGCGGGTCCGGCCTACCAGCCCTACGCCTACGGCTACTACGGCGGTTTCGGCGACGTGATGAGCGGCATGCTCGTCGGCACGATGCTCGGCAGCATGATGGGCGGCTGGGGCATGGGCGGCTACGGCATGGGCTATGGCGCCGGTTACCAGGAGGGCGTCTCCGACTCCGGTGGTGACTGGGGCGGCGGAGGCGGCGACTTCGGCGGAGGCGACTGGGGTGGCGGTGACTTCGGCGGAGGCGACTTCGGCGGCGGTGATTGGTAGTCACGACGGTCGCGGTTGAAAGCCCGGGGCGGATGCGCCCCCTCTGACGAGGAGGCGCACGGCGGCCGAGAGCCGATCGAACCGGGCATCGATCGCTCCGAACGCGGCGAGACCGCGCGGATTCTTCTCACATTCGGACCCGCGTCCGGAGCGAGAGGCGGATCCGCGCGGTCTTTCGTTATTACGGCCACTTCATTAATAGTCGTGCCGGACAGCCGAGAATCCACACGAATTCTGCCGTCGCCGCTGGATATGGCGAGACGATGCGCGGTTGTGACAGGCTGATGATCAGACTCTTGTGACCATTGCCGTCCGCCGTGCCGGGTGTCAGCGAAGTCCGGCCCGTGCGGCGGGTGAGGAGGCTGACGGTGCCCGACCCCAACCGGCTGAGCGCGAACGACCCGCAGCGGATCGGTGCGTACCGTCTGGTGGGCGTGCTGGGCGAGGGCGGCCAGGGCACGGTCTACCTCGGCCAGACCGCCTCCGGGCGGCGGGTCGCGGTCAAGGTGCTGCACACCCGGATGGCCGCCGAGGCCGGCGTCCGGGAGCGCTTCGAACGGGAGGCCGCCCTCGCCCGCCGGGTCGCGGTGTTCTGCACCGCCCAGGTGCTGGAGGCAGGCGTCAGCGACGGACGGCCCTACCTGGTCAGCGAGTACGTCCCCGGCCCCTCGCTGCAGCAGCTGGTCACCGGCGAGGGACCCCGTACCGGCAGCGGGCTGGAGCGCCTGGCCGTCGCCACGGCGACCGCGCTGGCCGCCATCCACCGGGTGGGCATCGTGCACCGGGACTTCAAACCCGCCAACGTGATCATGGGCCCGGAGGGACCGGTGGTCATCGACTTCGGCATCGCCCGCATCCTGGAGGCCGGCGTCACCAGTTCCGCGCTGGTGGGCAGCCCCGGTTACATGGCGCCCGAGCAGCTCTCCGACCAGCCCGCCGGCCCGCCCTCCGACATGTTCGCCTGGGCCGCCACCATGGTCTACGCCGCGACCGGGCACCCGGCGTTCACCGGCCAGCACCCCGCGGCGGTGATGAACGCCGTCATGGGCGGTGAGCCGAACCTGAACGGGGTGCCGCGCGGGTTGCACTCACTGCTGGTGTCCTGCCTGGCCAAGGATCCCGCTGCTCGGCCCACGGCCGACCAGGTGCTGGCCACACTGACCGGCAACGGCACAGCTCCCGGTTCCCGGGAGGGGAACGGTTCCCGACCGGAAGACCGTACCGTGCCCGGGCCGCTCGCCGGGACGCCGGTCAGGCTCGGAGCACCCGGTGCCGGGCCGGCTCCCACGGGCCGATCCGGTTCGTTCCCCGGCGCCGTACCCGACGACGTGACCATGTACGGCACCGCCGGAAACGGTGCTCCGCACGCACCCACGCCACCGCCCCCCTACCGTGCCGGCGCGAACCCCTTCCCCTCCCAGCCGGGGAAGGTACCGGGACAAAGCCCGAGCCGAGACAGCGCACGCCCTTTCGACGACAGGCATACCCCTGCGACCTTCGCCGCCGACAACGGCGGTCCCGCCGCGACGGCGTCCTCCGGACGATCCGTCACCACGTCTACGCCCACAGTGGTCTCACGTCGTCGCGTCCCGGCTTTCGCCCTGGCCACGGCGGCAGCGGTCGCCATCGGGGCCGTGGCGGGTGTCGTGATCTACATGAACACCTCCTCCGGCACGGACTCTCCGCCTGCAGCATCCTCCTCGGTATCCGCCCCACCGCCCTCCGAGTCGCCCTCCTCCCGCGCGCTGTTCACCGGCCATGCCCGGGCGGTGAACGGGGTGGCCGTCACAGAGCTGGACGGCCGCCGGGTCGTCGTCTCCGGCAGCGGTGACCAGACGGTGCGGATATGGGACCTGGCCACGGGCGAGCAGATCGGCCAGCCGATCACTGATCCGGCCGGCCCCATCTTCGCGATCGCTGTGACGAAACTGGAGGGCCGCCCTGTCGTCGTCACCGGTGGATTCGGGGCGGCCATGCGGGTGTGGGACCTGACCACCGGCAAACAGCTCGGTCGGCCGCTCGAAGTCGCCGAGGTCTCATCTCTGGCGGTGACGGATCTGAACGGTCGCCCGGTTGTCCTGTCCGGCAGCGCGGATGAGGCCGTGCGGGTGTGGGACCTGACCACCGGCGAACGACTCGGCCGGCCATTCGAAGGCCACGAGAGCGTGATCTCCACGCTGGCGGTGGCGGAGCTGGACGGTCGCCCGATCGCCGTCTCCGGCAGTTTCGACAAGACCGCGCGGATCTGGGACCTGACCACCGGCAAACAGATCGGCCGGCCGATCACCGATAACAGTGTTCTTCTGAGCGCGGTGACGGTGGCGGACATGGGCGGCCGCCAAGTCGTCGTCACCGGCGGTGAGGACAACGACAACAAGGGCTTCGTATGGGTCTGGGACCTGGCCACCGGCTCCCCCATAGGCCAGCCGTTCAAGGAGCACACCGACACCGTCACATCAGTGGTGGTGACGAAGCTGGGCGGCCGCACCGTCGCTATCACTGGCAGCTCCGACAAGACCGTGCGCATCTGGGACCTGGCCACCCGGGAGCCGATCGGTAAACCCCTGACCGGTCACGACCGGGGGATCCATTCGATCGCCGTAACGGAGCTCGACGGTCGGCCGGTCATCGTCACCGGTAGCGGAGACGGCACGATCCGGGTGTGGGACCTACCAGCGTCCTCCGGTGGTAACTGATCTCTGCTGTCTTCGGCCCCGGTCTTCAGGTTCCGGTGCGGGTGGTCAGGTGGGGGAGCGCGGTTCCGCCGGTGACGGCGGGTGGGCTGGTTGCGATGGTGAGCGAGAGGGATGGATGGTGCCCGGTTCCGATCGGCTGAGCGCGAACGACCCGCAGCGGATCGGTGCGTACCGTCTGGTGGGCGTGCTGGGCGAGGGCGGCCAGGGCACGGTCTACCTCGGCCAGACCGCCTCCGGGCGGCGGGTCGCGGTCAAGGTGCTGCACACCCGGATGGCCGCCGAGGCCGGCGTCCGGGAGCGCTTCGAACGGGAGGCCGCCCTCGCCCGCCGGGTCGCGGTGTTCTGCACCGCCCAGGTGCTGGAGGCAGGCGTCAGCGACGGACGGCCCTACCTGGTCAGCGAGTACGTCCCCGGCCCCTCGCTGCAGCAGCTGGTCACCGGCGAGGGACCCCGTACCGGCAGCGGGCTGGAGCGCCTGGCCGTCGCCACGGCGACCGCGCTGGCCGCCATCCACCGGGTGGGCATCGTGCACCGGGACTTCAAACCCGCCAACGTGATCATGGGCCCGGAGGGACCGGTGGTCATCGACTTCGGCATCGCCCGCATCCTGGAGGCCGGCGTCACCAGTTCCGCGCTGGTGGGCAGCCCCGGTTACATGGCGCCCGAGCAGCTCTCCGACCAGCCCGCCGGCCCGCCCTCCGACATGTTCGCCTGGGCCGCCACCATGGTCTACGCCGCGACCGGGCACCCGGCGTTCACCGGCCAGCACCCCGCGGCGGTGATGAACGCCGTGCTGAACGGCGAGCCCGATCTGAACGGGGTACCGGAGGGCTTACGGCCGCTGCTGGCGGCGTGCCTGGCTAAGAATCCCGGTGCCCGGCCCACGGCCGCCCGGGTGCTGGCCGCCCTGACCGGTGACGGCACCGCGCCCGGCGCCCCCGGCGGGGTCACGCCTTCCGACGCCCACGGTCCGCTCTCGCCTCCCGGCGCCTCCGACCGGCTCCCGCTCTCCGGCGGGCGCCGTCAGGTCCTCCTCGTGCCAGACGCCCATCGGAGTCGCTCCGCCGTACCGCGCCTCACCGGTCGGCTCGCCCTCGTCCTCGCCGTCGCCGGCGTGGGAGTCGCCGCCGGGGTCGTCCTTCTCGTCCCGTTCCTCTCGGACGCCCCATCCGCCCGCACGACGGCGCTCCCCTCCGTGCCGTCCTCCGCGTCCCCCTTCGCGCCGTTCTCCGCCGCGTGCTCCCCAGGAGCGCGCTGACCGGTCACGACGAGGGGGTCGAGGCGGTGGCGGTCACCCGGTTGGAGGGGAAGCCGGTCATCGTCTCCGGCAGCGGGGACAGGACCGTGCGGCTCTGGGACCTGGCCACCGGCAAGCTGGTCGGCCGGCCCTTCACCGGCCACGAACTCACGGTCAGATCGGTGACCGCGGCACAGCTGGACGGGAGACCTGTCATCGTCTCCGCCAGCGGGGACGGCATGGTCCGGGTCTGGGATCCGGGCACCGGCAAGGCGGTCGGCGAACCGCGCCGGGTCGGTGAGGGGACCTCCTCGGTGGCGGTCGCGCAGTTGGCGGGAAGACCGGTCACCGTCTCCGGCGGCACAGGCGGTGTCCTGGAGGTCCGCGACCTGGCCACCGGCGAACCCGTCGGCCGGCCCTTCACTGGCCACAGCAGCGAGGTCTCATCGGTGGCGGTCGCACAACTCGACGGAAGACCCGTCGCCGTCTCCGGCGGCTGGGACGACACCGTGCGCGTCTGGGACCTGGCCACCGGCAGTCCCGTCGGCCGGCCCTTCACCGGCCACAACGACAACGTCAACGCGGTGGCGACGGGAGAGCTGAACGGCCGGGCGATCGTCGTGTCGGGTGGGTGGGACAACACCGTACGGGTCTCGGACCTGGCCACCGGCGAATCCGTCGGCGAACCCTTCACCGGCCACAGAGACGACGTCAACACGGTGGCGGTGGGAGAGCTGGAAGGGCGGCCGATCGTCGTCGCCGGGGACCACGACAAGACCGTGCGGCTGTGGGACCTGACGCCGCTCGCCCGGGGGCGCTGATCCCGGGCGGCACGCCGTACCAGCCGCCGATCGACCCGCCGAGCCGGTGCGGCACCGAACCGGGCGCGGCACCGTACCCGCAGAACCGGCACCGTACCCGCCGCCTCAGGTGCTGGCGCGGACCGTCAGGCGGGGGGCGAGCAGGGTGCCGTCGGGTACGGCGCGGCCCTCCAGTTTGTCCATCAGCAGCCGCACGGCCTCCCGGCCGACGTCCTCGGCCGGGATGAGCACCGAGGTCAGGGCCGGGCTGGAGCGTTCCGCTATGTCGTCGGGGCAGATGGCGACCACCGCGACGTCCTCGGGGACCCGCCTGCCGTGCTGGCGCAGCGCCCCGAGCACGTGATTGACCGCGGCCTCGTTGTGCACGACCAGCCCGGTCAGGCCGGGCCGCGTCTCCAGCAGTTCCCCCACCGTGTCCGAGACCTGGTCGAAGGTCTCCTCGCAGGGCAGCGCGATCCCGGTCACGCCGTTCCCCTCCGCGGCCTCGATGAAGCCCTCCCGCGTCCGGCAGGCGTAGCCGGTGCTCCGGTCGTAGACCACGGCGGGCGCCCCGAGCAGCGCGACCTCGCGGTGGCCGCGGGCCGCCAGGTGCTGCACGCAGAGCGTCCCGGCACGGGCGAAGTCGAGGTCCACGCAGGTCAGCCCGGCGGTGTCGGCGGGGAAGCCGATGAGCACGCTCGGTTCGGCCAGCTCGCGCAGGAGCGGCACCCTGGTGTCGTGGAGCTCCACGTCCATGAGGACCAGCCCGTCCACCAGCGCGCTGGCGGCGGCCCGGCGCAGCCCGTCGGGTCCCTCGTCGGCGGTGAGCAGCAGCACGTCGTGGTCGTAGCGCCGGGCGGCGGTCACCACCGACGTGGCGAACTGCATCAGCACCGGGACGTGCATCCCGGCGCGGAGCGGCAGCACCAGCGCGATCACGTTCGCCCGTCTGCTGGCCAGCGCCCGGGCCCCGGCGTTGGGGTGGTAGCCGAGCGTCCGCACGCTGTCGAGCACGCGCCTGCGCGTGTCGGCGGAGATCGCGCGCTTCCCGCTGAGCACGTACGAGACCGTGCTCACCGCCACCCCGGCGTGCCGGGCGACCTCCGTGATCGTCACCGCTCTGCCGCTCATCCGCTCCACGACCTCCTCGCCCGGCGGCTCGGAGTCCGCATCCGTGAGCACCCCGCGCCCCTCGACCCGCCCG
>NZ_CDRNDK010000133.1:0-14161 GCF_977012225.1 Planomonospora algeriensis
TCGGCGGGGTCAGCCGGCGCCGGCCTGCCCAAGCGGGTGCCCAAGGCCAACCTCGTGCCCGGCACGGTCGCCCCCGACGCGGGCGGCGCTCCGCCGGCCCCCGCCCTCCGACCGGCCGTCTCCCCGGAGGCGGTGCGCAACCGGCTGGCGAGCTTCCAGAAGGGAGTGCGGCAGGGCCGGGCGGTCGCGAGGGGAGAGGCCTCCGGGGAGCAGGCGTATCCCGGCTTCGGCCGAGACGTTGAAGGAAGCAAGGAGGAGCGGTGAGCGAGCCCATGACGATGACCGAGGAGGACGACCGGTGCGCGAACTGAGCCAGGCCGCTCGGGGGGTCAACTGGCTGATCACCGACTTCGTGAACAACGTTCCAGGCGTTGCGCACACGGTCGTGGTCTCGACGGACGGCCTGCCGCTGGCGTACTCGGACGGGTTCCCCCGGGACCGGGCCGACCAGCTGGCCGCGGTCGCGGCCGGGCTGCTCAGCCTGACCCAGGGCGCCTCCAGGGTCTTCGAGGGCGGAGCGGTCACCCAGACCGTGGTGGAGATGCAGCGAGGACTGCTGCTCATCATGTCGATCAGCGACGGCTCCTGCCTCGCGGTCCTGGCCTCGCCCGACTGCGACATGGGCCTGGTGGCCTACCAGATGACGCTGCTCGTCGAACGGGCCGGCCAGGTGCTGACGCCGGCCGTCCGCGCCGAACTCCAGGCCTCCCACCCCCGGTGACGACGCGAGAGGGCGCGCCGGAGCACTTCCCTTTCGGAGCCGAAGGAGCCCGCGGATGAGAGACGAGGGAAGAGATCGGTCAGCATCCGGGCCGCGGCGCGTCGGCGCCGCGGCGGACACCGCCCTAGGAGGACGCCATGGCAGGCCGCGGATGGCCAGGTGAGGGCGACCCGCTGGGCGGGCCGCCCCACCAGTCGATGGACGACGCCCGCATGCAGCAGGGCGGTCCCGGCTACCCCGGGCAGCAGGGCGGTCCCGGCTACCCCGGGCAGCAGGGCATGCCCGCGCAGCAGCCGGGCGGCCCGTCGCATCACATGCAGCCGGCGCCGGCGGAGCAGAGTTCCCTGGTCCGCCCCTACGCCGTGACCGGGGGGCGCACCGCCCCCCGGACCCAGCTCGCCATGGAGGCGCTGGTCTCCTCGGCGACCTCGATTCACCATGATCTATCCACCCGCACTCCGGAGTATCAGGCGATCAGCGCCCTGTGCCGGCAAGTGCGTTCGGTCGCTGAGATCTCCGCGATGCTCCGCATCCCCCTCGGCGTCACCCGGATCCTCGTCGCGGACATGGCGGCAGAGGGGCTGGTCCAGTTGCATCAGCCGCAGCTGAACGCGGGCAAGCCGGATCTCAACCTGCTGGAAAGGGTGCTCAGTGGACTTCGCAGGCTCTAGCCGGGGCGGTGGCCTCACCTCGACGAAGATCGTCGTCGCCGGTGGTTTCGGTGTGGGAAAGACCACGTTCGTGGGTGCGGTGTCGGAGATCCTCCCGCTGACCACGGAGGCGGTGATGACCGACGCCAGCGCCGGCATCGACGACGTCGGACTCACCCCCAACAAGACCACGACCACGGTCGCCATGGACTTCGGCCGGGTCTCCCTGGACCAGGACCTGATCCTGTACCTGTTCGGCACGCCCGGGCAGCACCGGTTCTGGTTCATGTGGGACGACCTGGTCCGCGGCGCCATCGGCGCGGTCGTGCTGGTCGACACCCGCCGTCTGGCCGACAGCTTCCCGGCGATCGACTATTTCGAGGAGGCCAAGCTCCCCTTCGTGGTCGCGCTCAACGGCTGGGACGGCACCCACCCGCACGGCGAGGAGGAGGTCCGGGAGGCGCTGACGCTCGCCCCGAACATCCCGATCTCGCGGACCGACGCGCGCTCCCGCGACGCGGTGAAGACCACGCTCATCACGCTGGTCGAGCACGCCCTGACGATGCGGATGGCCGTCCCGGGCTGGGGTCGCTAGGGGCGGGGGAGCCCGTCCCTCCCCGCCGCGCGGCCCGGCGGCGCCTCGCCGGGGCGCCGGGTGCGGCCGTCAGCGGATAGGCTGGGAGGTCGAGTCGCAGACCTGTAGCGCAGAGGCTGGCCAATCACGTGTTCGAGACGCTTTCCGACCGGCTCACATCGGTCTTCTCCTCCCTCCGATCCAAGGGTCGGCTCTCCGACGCCGACATCGACGCGACGTGCCGCGAGATCCGCATCGCACTGCTCGAGGCCGACGTCGCCCTGCCCGTGGTCAAGACGTTCGTCGCCCAGGTCAAGGAGCGCGCCCGCGGCGCCGAGGTCTCCCAGGCGCTGAACCCGGCCCAGCAGGTCGTCAAGATCGTCAATGACGAGCTGATCGAGATCCTCGGCGGCGAGACCCGGCGGCTCCGCTACGCGAAGACCCCGCCGACCGTCATCATGCTCGCCGGTCTCCAGGGAGCCGGTAAGACCACGCTGGCGGGCAAGCTCGCCCGCTGGTTGCGGGAGCAGAACCACACCCCGCTGCTGGTCGCCGCCGACCTCCAGCGGCCCAACGCGGTCCAGCAGCTCTCGGTCGTGGCCGAGCGGGCGGGCGTCGCGGTCTACGCCCCCGAGCCGGGCAACGGGGTCGGCGACCCGATCGCCGTGGCCCGCCAGTCGATCGACCACGCCCGCCGGCAGCAGCACGACGTCGTCATCATCGACACCGCCGGCCGCCTGGGCATCGACCAGGAGCTGATGAAGCAGGCCGCGGACATCCGCGATGCGGTCACGCCCGACGAGGTCCTGTTCGTCGTCGACGCGATGATCGGCCAGGACGCCGTCTCCACGGCCCAGGCGTTCATGGACGGCGTCGGCTTCGACGGGGTGGTGCTCACCAAGCTCGACGGCGACGCGCGCGGCGGCGCCGCCCTCTCGGTCCGGCACATCACCGGCAAACCGATCATGTTCGCGTCCACCGGTGAGAAGCTCGAGGACTTCGACGCCTTCCACCCGGACCGGATGGCCTCCCGCATCCTCGACATGGGCGACATCCTCACCCTGATCGAGCAGGCGCAGAAGACCTTCGACGAGGAGCAGGCCGCCAAGATGGCGGGCAAGCTCACCTCGGGCGAGGGCTTCACCCTGGAGGACTTCCTCGAGCAGATGATGATGGTCCGAAAGATGGGGCCCATCAAGAACCTCCTCGGCATGATGCCCGGCATGGGGCAGATGCGCGACCAGATCAACCAGGTCGACGACCGCGACCTGGACCGCATCGCCGCGATCATCCGCTCGATGACCCCGGGCGAGCGGCAGGACCCGAAGATCATCAAGGGGTCGCGCCGCGAGCGGATCGCCAAGGGCTCGGGTGTCACGGTGACCGAGGTGAACAACCTGGTCGTCCGCTTCTTCGAGGCTCAGAAGATGATGAAGCGGATGGCCGGCGGCATGGGCATCCCCGGGATGCCCGGCGGGCGCAAGGCCGCCAAGGCGGCGCAGAAGAAGTCCGCCAAGGGCCGCCGGGTCAGCGGCGACCCGCGCAAGGCCGCGCTCGGCAAGGGCGCGTCCGGCACGGGCGCCAAGACCCCTGACATGGGTCCTGACATGGGCGGTGCCCTCGGCAACCTGGGCGCCGGCCAGCTCCCGCCCGGCCTGGAGCTGCCGCCGGGCTTCGACCCCTCCAAGTTCAAGCTTCCGGGGCAGTGATGAGCGACGACGGCGACGACAGGTTCCACGGGCGCGCCCGCTGGATCTGGCTGGTCATCATGGTGGGCTTCATCACCATCGCGGCGCTGGAGCTCCTGGGCGTCCGGCCCAAGTGACGCCCGGACGACGCCCGGATGACGCGGCGCGGGCGACCCGCGGGGTCGCCCGCCCGAGGACTTTCCCCTTTCCGGACACGGAAGACGGGGATCGATTGGCCGGGCATCCCCAGATGTCTGGCACAATTGCATGTTGGAACATCGTGACCACGCGGGCGCCCTCTAACCCCCGCCGGTCGCGCCTGTCCCTGCAGCGGCTGGCTCTTCGCGCCCCACTCGACGAGACGCCGCTGACCCACGCTCTAATGCAGGAGAGACCACACCAGTGGCAGTCAAGATCAAGCTCAAGCGGCTCGGCATGATCCGCAACCCGCAGTACCGCGTCGTCGTCGCCGACAGCCGCACCAAGCGTGACGGCCGGGCGATCGAGGAGATCGGCCTGTACCACCCGAAGGAGAACCCCTCGCGCATCGAGATCGACGCCGAGCGGGCGGCCTACTGGCTGAGTGTCGGCGCGCAGCCGACCGAGCCGGTGCTGAAGCTCCTCAAGCTCACCGGTGACTGGCAGAAGTTCAAGGGCGAGGCCGCTCCGGCTCCGCTCCTGGTCGCCGAGCCCAAGGCCGACCGCCACGCCGCCTACGAGTCCGCGGCCAAGGAGGCGCTGTCCCTGGACGCCGCCACCACGCCGAAGAAGTCGGCCAAGAAGGCCGCTCCCAAGGCCGAAGAGGCCGCCGCCGAGACCCCGGTCGAGCCGGCCGCCGCCGAGGAGAAGCCGGAAGGCGAGGCCTGAGATGCTCGAGGAGGCCCTCGAGCACCTGGTGAAGGGCATCGTCGAGCATCCCGGCGACATCCAGGTTCACGCCCGCCGCATCCGCAGCGGGCGTGTGCTTGAGGTCCGGGTCCATCCCGAGGACCTGGGCAAGGTCATCGGCCGCGGCGGCCGTACGGCGAAGGCGCTCCGCACGGTCGTGAACGCCCTCGGCGACGGCAAGTACATCCGGGTCGACCTGCTCGACCTGGACGAGGCCCGCTAGGCCCCGGCCGACACGAGATCCATCGAGCGGACGGGTCACCCACCGGTGTGGGTGACCCGTCTGCTTTCTTTCGACACGACATTCAGGAGACGGGCGTGCAGCTTGTCGTAGGCCGGATCGGCCGCCCGCACGGGCTCCGCGGCGACGTGACCGTCGAAGTCCGCACCGACGACCCCGAGAGCCGCTTCGCCTCCGGGTCGGTGCTCGCCACCGACCCCGCGTCCGCCGGCCCGCTCGTCGTCGCCGCCCGGCGCTGGCACTCCGGGACCCTGCTGGTCCGCTTCGAGGGCGTGGACGACCGCGACCGGGCCGAAGGGCTCCGCGGCACCATGCTCGTCGTCGACTCGGCGGACATCCCGCCCTCCGACGACCCCGACGAGTTCCACGACCACCAGCTCATCGGCCTCGCCGTCGTCACCCCCGACGGGGAGCGGGCCGGCGAGGTCGTCGACGTGCTCCACCACGGCCAGGACCTGCTGGTCGTACGGCGCCGCGGCGTGGACGTCTACGTGCCGTTCGTGAAGGCGCTGGTCCCGGAGATCGACCTCGAGGCGGGGACGCTGCTCGTGGACGGGCCGCCGGGACTGCTGGACCCCGACCAGATGGCCTGACCATGCGCATCGACATCATCTCGATCTTCCCCGAGTACTTCGCCCCGCTCGACGTCTCCCTCATCGGCAAGGCCAGGGAGCGCGGCATCCTCGACGTCCGCCTGCACCAGCTCCGCGACTGGACGCACGACGTGCACCGCACCGTGGACGACACCCCCTACGGCGGCGGCCCCGGCATGGTCATGAAACCCGGCCCGTGGGGCGAGGCCATCGACGACGTGCTCGCCGCCGACCCGCGGTCCCGGCCGCGGATCATCGTGCCGACGCCGAGCGGCGTGCCCTTCACCCAGCGGCTCGCCATGGAGTACGCCGCGGAGCCGTGGCTGCTGTTCACCCCCGCCCGCTACGAGGGCATCGACTCCCGGGTCATGGCCGAGTACGGCTCGCGTCTGCGGGTGGACGAGGTCAGCATCGGCGACTACGTGCTCGCCGGAGGCGAGGCCGCGGTGCTGGTGATGGTCGAGGCCGTGGGAAGGCTGCTCCCCGGAGTGCTGGGCAACGCCCGCTCCGCGGTGGAGGACTCGTTCGCGCCCGGGGCCATGGAGAACCTCCTGGAGGGCCCGGTCTACACCAAGCCGCCCGAGTGGCGGGGCCGGGAGATCCCGGAGGTCCTGCTCTCCGGCCACCACGGGAAGATCGCCCGGTGGCGGCGGGACGAGGCGCTGCGCCGTACCGCGAAGAACCGCCCCGAGCTGCTGGCCGCGCTCGACCCGGCGAGCATGGACAAGCACGACCGGCGGCTCCTGGAGGAGCTCGGATTTCCGATGGACCGCGAGAATATGGCACACTGAACCGTTGCCGCCGACTGCCCGCAGGCCGGCGCGCGCCGCCGGGCCGCAGCTCCCGGCTTCACGACCGACACATAAGCCCAGCATGTGCGTCCACCGCGATGCCGCCCCGTCGCGGCCGGGTGGACCTCCGCGTGCTCGCGTAAACGAGGTACCACTGTCATGCACAAGCTGATCACCGAGCTCGAGAAGGCCACGCTCCGCAGCGACGTCCCGGACTTCCGGCCCGGCGACACGCTCGAGGTCCACGTCCGGGTCATCGAGGGCAACCGCTCCCGTGTCCAGATCTTCAAGGGCTTCGTGCTGCGCCGCCAGGGCGGTGGCGCCCGTGAGACCTTCACCGTCCGCAAGATCAGCTACAGCGTCGGCGTCGAGCGGACCTTCCCGGTCCACAGCCCGGTCATCGAGAAGATCAACGTCGTGACGCGCGGTGACGTCCGTCGCGCCAAGCTCTACTACATGCGCGACCTGCGCGGCAAGGCCGCCCGCATCCGCGAGAAGCGCGAAGCCCGCTAGTCGCACGCGGCATCGTCCCGGCCCGTCTCCCGTGGGAGGCGGGCCGGTCGCATGTCCGGGCACGCGGCCTCCGCGGGCGACCGTACCGCCGGGAGCGGAGGGAGCGTGGAGAGACGGGCCAACGCTGATGCAATCCGGGGCAGCCCTTAACC
The DNA here is from genome assembly GCF_977012225.1 of Planomonospora algeriensis. Taxonomy (NCBI): domain Bacteria; kingdom Bacillati; phylum Actinomycetota; class Actinomycetes; order Streptosporangiales; family Streptosporangiaceae; genus Planomonospora; species Planomonospora algeriensis. Next base: position 6,812 of record NZ_CDRNDK010000133.1, read on the forward strand.
TGCGGCCTCGACCATCGCGCCTCCGCCATCATCTAGGCTCGTCAGCGATGACTAACGAGGGCCAGGAAAGCGGCGGGGAATCGCCCCGGTCTGTCGAGGACGAGGTGGACGTGGTCGCGGAAGACACCAAGAAGACCGCCAAGGGCGGCAAGGACAAGAAGAAGGGCTCCTTCTGGAAGGAACTGCCCGTCTTGGTGGTCGTCGCGCTGGTGCTCGCGCTCGTCATCAAGACCTTCATCGTCCAAGCCTTCTACATCCCGTCGGAGTCGATGGAGAACACCCTCCTGAAGAACGACCGGGTCCTGGTCAACAAGCTCGTCTACCACGTCCGCGACATCGAGCGCGGTGACGTGGTGGTCTTCTCCGGCGTGGACTCCTGGGACGGCGAGGTGCAGATCGAGGAGCCGGCCAACGCCTTCACGGCCTTCTTCCGCTGGGTCGGCACCGCCTTCGGCGTGGTGCCCGGCGAGAAGGACTACATCAAGCGGGTCATCGGCGTTCCCGGGGACGTCGTGAAGTGCTGCGACGGGCGGGACCGCGTCACGGTCAACGGGGTGGCCCTCGACGAGAGCCAGTACCTCTACCCGCACGACCTGCCGTCCCAGAGGCCTTTCGAGGTCAAGGTCCCGCAGGGCCGCCTGTGGGTCATGGGCGACCACCGGTCGGTCTCCCTCGACTCCCGGTCGCACATGGGCGATCCCGGCGGCGGGACGATCCCGATCGACAAGGTGATCGGCCGGGCGTTCGTCATCGTCTGGCCCTTCTCCAGGGCCACGATTCTCCCCATTCCCGACACGTTCAGCCAGCCGGCGCTGAACGCCGCCGCAGCCGTCGGAGGGGCGACCCCGCTCCTCGCCGGATTCGCCGGGGCCGTTCCGCTGGTGCTGTGGCGTCGTCGCCGACGCGCGAGGCGGTAGCCGTACCCCATGACAGTCGAACCCGACAACAAGCAGGACGACGTGCCGGAGGACGAGGGCGGGCCCGGCCCGGACGACGGGCGGAAGGCGGACCCCGCCGACGAGCCGGAAGGCCCCTCCCGCAAGGGGAGCCTGCGCGAGACGCTGCTCCTGCTGGTCTCCGGCGTCGTCGTGGCGCTGCTGCTGCAGGCGTTCGTCTTCCAGTCCTTCTGGATCCCCTCGGAGTCCATGGAGAACACCCTGGTCGAGGACGACCGGGTGGTCGTCAACAAGCTGCACGGCGCGACCGAGCGCGGCGACGTGGTGGTCTTCAAGGGGTGGGACGGCGAGGACACCATCAAGCGGGTCATCGCGATCGGCGGCGACACCGTCAAGTGCTGCGACGCCCAGAAGCGGATCACGGTGAACGGCGTGCCGATCGAGGAGAAGGACTACCTCCACCCTGACGACCTCCCCTCGGGGGACGAGTTCGAGAAGACGGTCCCGAAGGGCCGCCTGTGGGTCATGGGCGACCACCGTTCCCAGTCCCGCGACTCCCGCAACTGGGAGGAGCAGGAGGGCGACGGCACGATCTCGGAGAACGACGTGATCGGCCGGGCCTTCGCGATCTACTGGCCGTTCTCACGGGCGGCGATCCTCTCCACCCCGGAGACGTTCACCAGGACGTTCACCAAGGGCGGATAGCCCGCTTCCGGCGGAGAGGACCGTGAGGTCTGGCCGGACGGGACCGATGGGCGAGAATGAAGTGGGGGCCGGCGCCGCCTGATCGGGCGGGCCGGAAATGCGTGTGACAGGAGGACCGGTATGAGCGCAGAGGATCTCGAGAAATATGAGACCGAGATGGAGCTGCAGCTTTACCGCGAGTACCGCGACGTGGTCGGCCTGTTCACCTACGTCGTGGAGACCGAGCGGCGCTTCTACCTCACCAACTCCGTCGACCTGGACGTCCGCACGGCCGAGAACGGCGACGTGTTCTTCGACGTGAAGATGCAGGACGCCTGGGTCTGGGACATGTACCGGCCGGCCAGGTTCGTGAAGAACGTCCGGGTGGTCACCTTCAAGGACGTCAACGTCGAGGAGCTGGCCAAGTCCGACCTGGAGATGCCGAAGGAGGGCTTCTCCGGCTGACGGCTTCTCCACAGGCGGCCTCTTGTCCGGTCGGATGTCCACAGAACCGGGTCCGGGCCCGCCGTGAGGCCGTGAGCTGAGCGAAGGTCTGGAACCGGAGGTGGTTCCATGGCCGCGAAGGACGAGCTCGGCAGGCACGGTGAGCAGCTCGCCGTCGACTACCTGCAGGCGCACGGCATGCAGATCCTGGATCGCAACTGGCGGTGCCGGGCAGGTGAGATCGACGTGGTCGCCCGGGACGGGCGGGCACTCGTCGTGGTGGAGGTGAAGACCCGCTCCGGGCGGACCCACGGCACCGCCTTCGAGGCGGTGACCGGGGCGAAGCTGGCCCGGCTACGCGGGCTGGCCGGTCGGTGGCTGGGCGGGCGGTGCGAGCGGTTCGACTCCGTCCGGGTCGACGTGGTGGCGCTGGAGCGCTTCGCCGGCGAGTTCGTCATCCGCCACGAGCGGGGGGTGTGCTGATGCCCTCCGGATCGTTCTCCGCACTCGCCGGACCGTTCTCCGGATCGTTCTCCGCACTCGCCGGACCGCCCCGCGTGCCCGCCGGAGCGTCTTCCGGCGGGCCGGACGCCCCCGGGCTGTCGTGGATCGTCCGCCTCGCCCCGGAGGTGGGGTGAGTGACCGTCGCACGCACGCGCTGCGTCTGCCTGATCGGGGTCACCGGGCACGTGGTCGACGTCGAGGCCGACGTCGGCAGCGGTGTGGCCGGCACGCATCTGATCGGCATGCTCGACACCGCGCTGAGCGAGGCGCGCGACAGGGTCCGCTCGGCGGTGGTCAACAGCCGCCACGCCTGGCCGGACGCGCGCATCACCGTCAGCCTGTTCCCCGCGAGTCTGCCCAAGCGCGGCAGCATGTTCGATTTGGCGATCGCGGTGGCGCTGCTCGCCGCGGCGGGGGTCGTGCCCAGGCAGCGGGTCGCCCCGCTGTTCTTCCTCGGCGAACTCGGCCTCGACGGGTCGGTCAGGCCGGTGCGGGGCGTGCTGCCCGCCGTGCTGGCCGCGGTCGCCGCCGGGGCCCGTACGGTCGTCGTCCCGGCGGGCAACGCGGCCGAGGCGGGCCTGGTGCCGGATGTGACGGTGGTTCCGGTCCGGGCTCTGGGCGACCTGGTGGGCTGGCTGCGATCCGACGACCCGGCGGTTCCACCCCGTCTTGGCGATGTCCCGGCGGCCGGCGGGGCCGGGTCCGGTCAGGGGAGCGGAGCCGGTGCCCCGGGCGCCCCGGACGGATGGGACGGCCCGGGGCCGCCGGGCGGGCCGGGCGGCAGGGCCGGCATGGGCTCGCCTGGAGGGGAGGGCGCCACCGAGACCGCTCCCGACCTGAGCGATGTGGCCGGTCAGCCCTTCGCCCGCCGTGCCCTGGAGATCTGCGCCGCCGGAGGCCACAACCTCTGGATGCTGGGGGCGCCCGGGACCGGCAAGACCATGCTCGCCGAGCGGCTCCCGACCATCCTCCCGGCTCTGGAGCGCGACCAGGCGCTGGAGGTGACGGCGATCCACTCGGTCGCCGGAACACTCCCGGCCGACCGGCCGATGCTGACCCGCCCGCCCTTCATGGCGCCCCATCACACGGCGACCATCGCGGCCGTCATCGGCGGCGGCAGCGGGGCGATCCGGCCGGGTGCGGTCTCGCTGGCCCACGGAGGGGTCCTCTTCATGGACGAGGCCCCCGAATTCACGATGAGCGTCCTCGACGCGCTCCGCCAGCCCCTGGAGTCGGGCCGGGTGACGGTCTCCAGGTCGCTGGGCTCGGTGACCTTCCCGGCCAGGTTCATGCTCGTGCTGGCGGCCAACCCGTGTCCGTGCGCGCAGCCGTCCCGGCCGGAGGAGCCCTGCCGATGCTCTCCCGGTGCCCGCCGCCGCTATCTGGCCCGGCTCTCCGGCCCGCTGCTGGACCGCGTCGACGTCAAGGTGACGCTCATGCGGGCGACCCGGCGGGAGCTGCTCGCCGACCGCCGGTTCATCGAACCGAGCCGGACGGTGGCCGAGCGGGTGCTCCTGGCCAGGGAGCGGGCGGCGAAGCGGTTCGCGGGCAGGCCCTGGAGACGCAACGCGGAGGTGCCCACCGGGGTTCTGCACACCGACTACCGGTTGCCGGCGAAGGTGATGGCGCCGCTGCTGGGCTGCCTGGACAACGGTGTGCTGAGCGCCCGGGGACTGGACCGGGTGCTCAGGGTCGCCTGGACGCTGGCGGATCTGAAGGACGGGGGCGGGCCCGGGACCGCGGAGGTCAACGCCGCGCTCGGATTGTGGCTGGGGGAGGAGCGGTGAGGGAGCGGCTCGCACGGGTCGCGTTGATGCGGCTGGCCGAGCCCGGCGACGCGGTGATGGGCAGGCTCGTGGCCTCCTGCGGCCCGGAGGCGGCCGTCGAGCAGATCCGGCGGGGGATTCCGGACCCGGAGTTCGTCCGGTGGTTCGAAGGCGCCCGGCGCGGGCGTGCGGCGGGATCGGCGGGTGAGGCGGATACGCGGCTCGACCGGCTCCTCACCTCCTGGGCGGCTCGGCTGGAGGCGGCCGACCCGGCCGGGGACCTGGCCGCGGGCGAACGAGCGGGAGCCCGCCTGGTCGTGCCGGGAGAGTCGGAGTGGCCCACCCAGCTGGACGACCTGCTGGACTCCCGGCCCCATGCCCTGTGGCTGCACGGGCAGGCGAACCTGCGCTTCGCCTGCATCCGGTCGGTCGCGGTCGTCGGCTCCAGGGCCGCCACCCCCTACGGGGCGCACGTCGCGGCGGAGTTCGGCGCGGGGCTGAGCGAACGGGGATACGGGGTGGTCTCCGGCGGTGCGTACGGCGTCGACGGCGCGGCTCACCGCGGAGCCCTGGCCGGGGACGCGCCCACCGTCGCCGTGCTCGCCTGCGGCACCGACGTCTCCTACCCCAGTGCGCACCACGATCTGTTCACGGTCGTGCGGAGCAGGGGTGTGCTGGTGAGCGAGAGCCCCATGGGGGTGCGGCCCACCCGGCCGCGCTTCCTCGTCCGCAACCGCCTCATCGCCGCGCTGGCCCGGGGGACGGTGGTCGTCGAGGCGGCCGTGCGCAGCGGGGCGCTCAACACGGCCGGCCACGCGGTAGCGCTGAACCGGATCCTGGCCGCCGTGCCCGGACCGGTGACCTCCGACACCTCCACCGGATGCCATCGGCTGATCCGTCAGGGCGCGGCGACCTGCGTCACCACCCCGGCGGAGATGGCCGAGCTGGTCGGAGCCATCGGCGGCGACCTGGCCCCCGAGCCGAGGGGGCCGGTGCTCCCGCGCGACGGGCTCCCTCCCGAGGTCCGCCGGGTCCTGGAGGCGGTGCCCGCGCGGACCGGGATGGGTCCGGCGACGATCGCGGTGGAGGCGGGCGTCGATCTGGAGACCGTGCTCTCCTGTCTGGGCGGCCTGGCCGCCGCCGGGTACGTCGAGAAGGTCTCCCGTGGCTGGCGCCTGCGCCCGGAGAGACCCTCCGCCGGGTAGGACGCGCGGAGGGACCCGCCAGGGGTCTCCTGCGGTCGCTGTTCAGGGGCCTTCCACCGGCCCGCCGCCGGACCCCGCCAGCGGCCTCCTGCGGTCCGCTGTCAGGGGGCCTCCTGCGGGTTCACCGCCGGATCGCGTCAGGAGGCTTCTCCAGTCCACCGCCAGGAGGTTTGTCCGGTTCACCGTCAGGGGGTTTGTCCGGTCCACAGGGGCAGGAGCCGGACCTGGCCGTGGCCCAGGAGGAGCAGGGGGTCGAGATAGCGCCGGTCGTGGATCAGACCCCAGTGCAGGCAGCCGGTCGGGCAGTGCCCGGGTGCGTCCTCGACCGTGCCGATGGTCTCGCCCCGCTCGACCGTCCGGCCGCGCCGCACTGATGCGTGGACGGGGAGGTAGGTGGTGCGCAGGCCTCCGGAGTGGAGCACGGTGACGACACCGCGTCCGGCGAGGGGGCCGGCGTAGCCGACCGTTCCCGGGCCCGCCGCGCGGACCGGGGCGCCGGGGGACGCGGCGAGGTCGACGCCCCGGTGCCCGGGGAGCCAGGGCTGAGGGGGAGGAGCGAAGGACCGCAGGATCCGGGGACGCCCGGAGAGCGGCCATGTCCAGCGCGGCTCGGCCTCTGGTGCGCCCCGGGGCGCGGGTGCCGCGGGGGTCGCGTCGGAGGGCTCCGGAGCCGCGACGAGGAGAACGGGCAGCAGGACCAGGGCAGAGAGGGAACGGGAGATCACAGGCGCAAGGATGGACGGCGGAGGCCCGGCCGCGTTGCGGCGAACGGGATTCTGTGGACGGACCGGCGGTGCTGTGGACCCGGCGAGGACGAGGCGGACGGGCGCGCTCCCATCCCCCGGCCCGGGAGACGGCCGCCGCCTCCACGCGGTGGTCGGGCGTGGTTTGACCCTGAAAGGTCAGGGCGCGACGCCGCGGCGGGTACACTTTCCGATGGCCTGTAACTCACGGGCTGACTTCGCATGCCCCATCCGGGGCCGTTTCCCTCGGTCCGGGCGAGAGCCCGGCTGGAGCGGTCCGGGGGCATCAGGGCGGCGGCCGAAGGCCGCCGCGTCAACCGAGAACAGCGCCCAGCGATGGGCGCCCCGACCTGGAGGACAATCACATGTCCACCCCCGTCGTCACCATGCGACAGCTGCTCGAGAGCGGCGTGCACTTCGGCCACCAGACCCGGCGCTGGAACCCGAAGATGAAGCGCTTCATCTTCACCGAGCGCAACGGCATCTACATCATCGACCTGCAGAAGTCGCTGGCCTTCATCGACCGCGCCTACGACTTCGTCAAGGAGACCGTCGCGCACGGCGGGACGATCATGTTCATCGGCACGAAGAAGCAGGCGCAGGAGGCCATCGCCGAGCAGGCCGCCCGCGTCGGCATGCCGTACGTCAACCAGCGCTGGCTGGGCGGCATGCTCACCAACTTCTCCACCGTGCACAAGAGGCTCCAGCGCCTCAAGGAGCTCGAGGAGCTCGACTTCGACAACGTCGCCGCGTCGGGGCTCACCAAGAAGGAGCTCCTCATGCGCCGCCGCGAGAAGGAGAAGCTGGAGCGCACCCTCGGCGGCATCCGCGACATGTCCCGCGTGCCCAGCGCGGTGTGGGTCGTCGACACCAAGAAGGAGCACATCGGGATCAGCGAGGCCCGCAAGCTCAACATCCCGGTCGTCGCGATCCTCGACACCAACTGCGACCCCGACGAGGTCGACTACCCGATCCCGGGTAACGACGACGCCATCCGCGCCGTCGGCCTGCTGACCCGCGTCGTCGCCGACGCCGTCGCCGCCGGCCTGATGGCCCGCGCCGGTGCGGCCCGCGGCGGCGAGGACAAGCCGGCCGTCGCCGGTGGCGC
>NZ_CDRNDK010000134.1:0-14120 GCF_977012225.1 Planomonospora algeriensis
GCAGCAGCCCGGCGGGCAGGCCGGCGGCTCCGGCTCGGCCAGCAGCTCGCCGACCACCGCGACGAAGCTCGGGTGGGTGCCCACGGTCGCGGCCCTGGCCAGCGGGAGGCCGATCTCCCGGGCCAGGTTCGCCGCCTCCACGTCGAGGTCGTAGACGACCTCCATGTGGTCGGAGACGAAGCCGATCGGGACCAGCACCACCGCCGGTGCGTCGAGCCCGCGCAGGTGGTCGCAGACGTCGGGCTCCAGCCACGGGACGTGCGGCGGCCCGCTGCGGCTCTGCCAGACCAGATCCCACTCGCGGCCGTCGCCCAGCCCGGCCACGACCAGGGCGGCGGCCTCGCGCAGCTGCGCCTCGTAGGCCCCGCCGTCCGGCCCGGACGTCGCGGCCATCGAGACCGGGACGCTGTGCGCGGTGAAGACCAGCCGCGCGCCGTCCCGGCGCCCGGCCGGCAGCCGGTCCAGGGCCTGGCGGGTGTGGTCGACCATGGCCGCGACGAAGCCGGGGCGGTCGTAGTAGTGCGGGAGCTTGACGACCTCCGGGGCGCCCTCCACGGCCGCGCGGGCCAGGGCGATGTCGTCGAGGTACTGCCGGCAGGCGGAGTAGGAGCTGTAGGCCGAGGTCACGAAGGCCGCGGCCCGCTTCACCCCGTCGGCGGCCATCCGCCGGAGCGTGTCCTCCAGGTAGGGGTGCCAGTTGCGGTTGCCCCAGTAGACCGGCAGGTCGACGGTCGGCTCGACGGCGGCGATCAGGTCGCGGCACTGCTGGTTGATCGGGCTGACCCCGCCGAAGCGCTGGTAATGCGCCTCGACCTCCAGCAGGCGCTCGCGCGGGATGTCGCGGCCCCGCACGACGTTCTCCAGGAACGGCATCACGTCGTCCGGCTTCTCCGGACCCCCGAACGAGACGACGAGCAGCGCGTCGTAGCTCCCCACAGCTCTCCCCACGGTTCCCACGGTGCCCACGACCTCCATCCAACCGTATGCCCGGTCCGCCCCTCGCATCGCCATGACCGGTGATTCGCGCCGGACGGTCGCGCGGACGCATGAACCGGGAGCCGATGGAGAGGTAGGTTCGGGAGCGTGACCCCTTTTTCTGACATGCGTGACTATGTCGGCGTGCCGCGGGTGGCTTCCCTGCGGCTCTCCCCGGACGGGACCCGTCTGGTGAGCGTGGTGCAGTCCCTCAACCCGGACGGCAGGAGCTACGGGACGTCGCTGTGGGAGATCCCCCTCGACGGGCGCCCGCCGTACCGGCTGACCAGGTCCGCCAAGGGCGAGGCCGGTGCCGAGTTCACCGCCCGCGGCGACGTCCTGTTCGGCTCCCGCCGCCCCGACCCGACGGTCAAGGACCCCGGCGACCCCGACGGAGAGGTCCCCGCGCTCTGGCTGCTCCCCATGGGCGGGGGCGAGGCCCGCCAGGTCGCCTCCCGGCCCGGGGGGATCGCCGGCTTCGCGACCGGCGGCTCCGTCGTCGTCTTCGGCTCCGACGTGCTCGCAGGCGACGAGGCCACCGAGGCCGACCGGCGCAAGGCCCGCAAGGACGCCGGGATCAGCGCGATCCTGCACGAGAGCTACCCGGTGCGCTACTGGGACCACGACCTGGGTCCCGGCGAGCCCCGCCTGTTCGCGGGGATCCTCAGCGGGGACCGGCTGACCGGGGTCAGGGACCTGACCCCCGAGCCGGGCAGGGCGCTGACCAACGCCTCCTACAAGGTGGCCCCGGACGGCGGCACGGTCGTCACCACCTGGGCGGTCCCGCTGCCGGGCGGGGAGCAGCGCACCGAGCTGGTCGCGATCGAGATCGCGGACGGCGGCGCCCGCCGGGTCCTGGCGAGCCAGGACGGCTACGACTTCGAGGGGCCGCTCGCGGTCTCGCCCGACGGCCGCCTGGTCGCCTGCGTGCGCAGCAGCCATGCCTCCGTCACCGAGATCCCCGAGGTCACGCTCTGGATCGTCGACCTGGCGACCGGCGAGGGCCGCGCCGCGGGCGGCGACCTGTGGCCGTCGGACATGGTGTGGGCCCCCGACTCGGCCTCGCTGTACGTGGCCGCCGACCACCTCGGCCGCCGTCCCGTCTTCCGCGTCCCGGCCGACGGCTCCGAGCCGGTACGGCTCACGCCCGACGACGCCGCCTACTCCTCGCTCAACGCGGCCCCCGACGGGAGCGTCTACGCGCTGCGCAGCGCCGTGGACCGGCGCGCCCGGTGCGGATCACCGCCGGCGGCGCGGTGGAGGACCTGCCCTCCCCGGCTCCCGCGCTGGAGGTGCCCGGCACGCTCACCGAGGTCACCGCGACCGCCGACGACGGCGCGGAGATCCGCGCCTGGCTGGTGCTGCCCGAGGGCGCCTCGGCGGAGAACCCGGCGCCGTTCCTGCTGTGGATCCACGGCGGCCCGTTGTCCAGCTGGAACGACTGGTCCTGGCGGTGGAACCCGTGGATCATGGCGCGGCAGGGCTACGCCGTCCTGCTGCCCGACCCGTGCCTGTCCACCGGCTACGGACCGGAGATGATCCGGCGCGGCTGGGCGGACTGGGGTCCGCGCACCCACGCCGACCTGATGGCGATCACCGACGCGGCGCTGGAGCGGCCCGAGGTCGACGCCGCGCGCACCGCGGCGATGGGTGGCTCCTTCGGCGGCTACATGGCCAACTGGGTGGCCGGGCACACCGACCGGTTCAGCGCGATCGTCACCCACGCCTCACTCTGGCACCTGGACCAGTTCGCCGGGACCACCGACGCCTCCATGTACTGGCAGCGCGAGTTCGGCAGGCCCGGCACCGAGCTGTACGCCAAGCTCTCTCCGCACCTGTCCCTGGAGAGGATCACCACGCCGATGCTGGTGATCCACGGGGACAAGGACTACCGGGTGCCGATCGGCGAGGGGCTGCGCCTCTGGTGGGACCTGCAGCGCACCGGTGTGGAGTCGAAGTTCCTGTACTTCCCCGACGAGAACCACTGGGTGCTCAAGCCGGGCAACGCGGTCGTCTGGTACGAGACCGTGCTCGCCTTCCTCGCGCAGCACGTCCTCGGCCAGGAGTGGAAGCGGCCCGAGTCGCTGTCGTGACCCCGGCGTGAGCCCCGGTACGGAAACCGGTACGGAAACCGGTGCGGACTCCCGGCGCGGACACCGCCGGGAGTCCTGTCGCGGAGACCGCCGGGGGCGCCGCCGTGAACCCGGTGCGGCGGGCGGACCGCCGCACCGGGCACGATGGGGCCGACGAGTGAGCAAGGATCGGGGAACGAGATGAGCACTGCCGCGGACTTCCTGGAGCTGGCGGAGCGGATCGCCCGCGAGGCCGGGGAGATGCTCCTGGCCGAGCGGCCGGCCCGGCCCGAGGTGCTGGCCACCAAGTCCAGCCCCACCGACGTGGTGACGGCGCTGGACCGGGCCTCGGAGGAGCTGATCCGAGCCAGGATCAAGGAGGCCAGGCCGGACGACGCGATCCTCGGCGAGGAGGGCGGCGCCACCGGCGAGGGGAAGGTGCGCTGGGTCGTCGACCCGATCGACGGCACGGTCAACTTCCTGTACGGCGTGCCGGAGTGGGCTGTGAGCATCGCGGTGGAGATCGACGGCGAGATCGTCGCGGGCGTGGTGAACATCGTGCCCCGGAGGGAGGTCTTCACCGCGGCCCGGGGCGAGGGCGCGTGGCTGGCCGGTGAGCGGCTGCGCTGCAACAGCAGGGTGCCGCTGGAGCAGGCGCTGATCGCCACCGGCTTCGGCTACGAGCCCGGCCGGCGCGCGGTCCAGGCCGAGGTGCTCGCGCACGTGCTGCCGCGGGTGCGCGACATCCGCCGGGGCGGCTCGGCGGCCTCGGACCTGTGCGCGCTGGCCGCCGGACGGGTGGACGGGTACTACGAGCGCGGCCCGCAGGAGTGGGACTACGCGGCCGGCGGGATCATCGCCGTCGAGGCGGGGGCCAGGCTCGGCGGGTTGCACGGCAAGCCGTGCAACCCGGGGCTGACGCTGTGCGCGGCGCCCGGTCTCTTCGAGGAGCTGCACGACCTGCTGGCCCCGCTGGACCCCGAACGGGACGCCTGAGCCGTGGGGGCCCGGAACGCGGGAAGGCGCCCTCCCCGGGCGGGGGAGGGCGCCTTCCGCAGTCGTCAGGGCCTGGCGGTCAGGGCTGGAGCGGGATGCCGTTGTCGGTGGCTAGCCGGCGCAGATCCTCGATCTCTGCGGTGAGCGTGTCGGCGAAGTAGTCGTCACCGGTGGACCTGGCCTCCTGCAGGTTCTTGTAGGCCTGGTCGAGGCGGTGTTCGATCGTGGTCGTGAACTCGCCCATCTCACCTTCTCTCTCACGGGGTCCGAAGGGCGTTCGGCAAAAGGGTGTAGGACCGCTGTACCCAGTGCCCGGCATGTCCTAAACATGGGTGTGCGATACATCACCGGCGGCGCCCCCATCATGGTGAGGGCCTTACCGCAGGCTTACGCACGCTGGGGCGACAATGGGGCGACGGCGGGAGACCGTCCGGCGACCGGGTCCTCCGGGTGTCCCCCGGGTGCCCTCCGGTGTTCTCCGAAGTGTTCCCAGAAGTTTTCCAGTGAGCTTTCCAGTGGAGGTGCCAGGGGTCGTGCGGGTGCTTGTGGTTGAGGACGAGCGGGTGCTCGCGGACGCGATCGCGACCGGGCTCCGGCGCGAGGCCATGGCCGTGGACGTCGCCTACGACGGCGCCGGCGCGCTGGAGCGGACGAGCTACATCGACTACGACGTGATCGTGCTGGACCGGGACCTGCCCAAGGTCCACGGGGACGAGGTCTGCCGCCGCCTGGTGGCGGAGCGGACCGCCTCCCGGATCCTGATGCTGACCGCCTCGGGCGACGTCGACGACAAGGTGGAGGGGCTGGGGCTGGGCGCCGACGACTACCTGGCCAAGCCGTTCGTCTTCGTCGAGCTGGTCGCCCGGGTCCGGGCGCTCGGCCGCCGCTCGGCCCCGGCGCTCCCGCCGGTGCTGGAGCGCTCCGGGATCCGGCTGGACCCGGGCAAGCGGCTGGTGACCAGGGACGGCGTGGAGATCGCCCTGACCAAGAAGGAGTTCGCGGTCCTGGAGGAGCTGATGCGCGCCGAGGGCGCGGTCGTCAGCCAGGAGGACCTGCTGGACAAGGCCTGGGACGAGAACATCGACCCGTTCACCAACGTGGTGCGGGTCACCATGATGACCCTGCGGAAGAAGCTGGGCGAGCCGCAGGTGATCGAGACGGTGCCCGGGGTCGGATACCGGCTGTGAACGGGCGCTGCGGACCGCGTGCCGGTGCGCGGCCGGGACGGGGGACGTCGTGAGCGGGACTCCGGAGGAGCGGCCGGTTCCCGGTGCTGAGGAGCGGGCGCCGCACGGGCGGCGGGAGGCATCGCCGTCGCGGGGACCGGTGGGCCCGCAGGGTCCGGCGGGTCCGGCGGGTTCGCCGGGTCCGGTGGGACCGCCGGGCTTCGGCCCGGCGGAGGAGATCGGGACGGCCGTGCCGACCCATCCGATGATCAGCCCGCACTCCGAACGCGGGGAGCGCAGACCGCAGGCGACGACGGCCGGGCGCAAGCCCGGGACCCCGCCGCCGCCGAGCGGCCCGCCCGCCTGGGACGGGCCGCCTCCGGTGGGGGCGTCGCCGGTCCAGGTCTCCCCCCTGGACAGGGTGAAGAGGGTCACGGACCGGGTCAGCATCCGGTGGCGGCTCACGCTCACCTACGGCGCGCTGTTCTTCGTGGCGGGCGCGCTGCTGCTGTTCGTGATGTACGTGATGGTCGCCTGGGCCATCGACGCGGCCTGGCCTTCGGCCAGCAACTTCGACTATCCGCCGGAGCACGAGTGGAAGGTCAAGCAGTGGTGGGCGCTGCAGCGTGACAGCGCGATCATCGTCGCCCGGCAGCACATGCTCACCAGGTCCCTGCTGGCGCTGGTCGGGCTCGGTATCCTCGCATTGATCATCGGCTACGTCGTCGCGGACCGGGCGCTCAAGCCGATCCAGCAGATGACCGCGACCGCCCGCACGCTCTCCGACTCCACCCTCGCCCACGAGCGCATCGACCTCAAGGGCCCCAACGACGAGCTCAAGGAGCTGGCCGACACCTTCGACGCCATGCTGACCCGGCTCAACGTGGCGTTCGACACGCAGCGCAGGTTCGTGGCCAACGCCTCGCACGAGCTGCGCACCCCGCTGACGATCAACCGGACCGTGCTGGAGATCGCGCTGGGCGACCCCGAGGCGTCGGCGGACCTCAAGGCGCTGGGCCGTACCCTCCTGGAGGTCAACGCCCGCAACGAGCGCCTCATCGAAGGGCTGCTCCTGCTGGCCCGCAGCGAGCGCGAGCTGAGCGTGCGCAAGCCGGTGAACGTCAAGGAGGTGGCCGAGACCGCGGTGGAGCAGCTCGCGCCGCGCGCGGAGGAAGCGGGCGTCACGGTCGTCGCCGAGCTCAGGGACGCCGAGACCGTCGGTGACCCGGTGCTCCTGGAACGGTGCGTGGCCAACCTGGTGGAAAACGCCATCAAGCACAATCTCCCTGAATCCGGAAAAGTCTGGGTTCGAACGGGAATGGTGGAAGGTGCGTTGGTTGTTCAGGTGGCCAATACGGGGCCGCACGTCCCCGCGTACGAGGTGAACAGCCTGTTCGAGCCGTTCCGGCGGCTCAATGCCGACCGGGTCGATTCGGCCAAGGGGGCGGGACTCGGGTTGTCCATCGTCCGGGCGGTCGTGCGGGCTCACGGGGGCAACGTGGCCGCCGTCCCCAGAGACGGGGGCGGTCTCGTCGTGACCGTGAGACTTCAGCCGCGTTGATCCGGCGGGGGGCGTCTCGCTCGCGCCGTACATGTGGTTGGATGTGCCGTCGAACACGGTGGTGCATGCTGCCAATGCTGTGGTTTACGCCATATTTGGCTAACCATGCCCATTGGTGGCGGGTCCCTCACGTGTGAGGAGGTTCAGCAGCCATTCCGACGGGGTACCGAAGCAGGAATCTCTCCGTCGGTTCGGGCACAAGACGGACCTCTCGTACGTTACAACGCGCGAGCGAGCGCAGACAGATAGATGAGGGGGATGGAGCAGACCGATGGCTACCGATTACGACAGTCCACGCAAGACCGACGACGACCTCAATGAGGACAGTCTTCAGGAACTGCAGGCGCGCCGTACCGACAAGTCCTCGGGCAGCATCGACATCGACGAGACCGACCTCGCCGAGTCGCTCGAGTTGCCGGGTGCGGACCTGTCGAACGAGGAGCTCTCGCTCCGGGTGATTCCTCGTCAGGCCGACGAGTTCACCTGCGCGCGCTGCTTCCTGGTGCATCACCGCAGCCAGCTCGCCGTCGAGAGGAACGGCCAGCAGATCTGCCGGGAGTGCGCGGCCTGACGACCGTTCCGACGGCCTGTCCGAAGGTGTGTCCCTTCACCCAAGGGTAGAGGGCCGCGACCGAGGACAGCCTTGAGGAGGTTCCGCGACATGACGTCGGAGAACGAACAGACCGGTGCCGGGTCGCCGGCTCCACGGCCGGGGAGCCGGCCGGCGCACCGGAGCGTGAGGTCGCCGAGCTCGTCGGCAGGCTCGCCGATCCCGGCGAGATGGACGGAGCCGAGCGGCGGCGGCTGCTCGGCCGTCTGACGGCCGCGCTCGCCGACGGCGCGAAGAGGGCCAAGGCGTCCGGGGTGGGCCGGGGGCGCTGGCTCGCGGACGTCTTCATGGCCGTGGCGCCCCGCATCCCCATCCGCGACCTGGCCACGCTCTCCGAGCACCACCACGGGCTCGTCGCCGAGGAGCTCGCCGACGACCTGGCCCGCACCGCGGCCAAGGCCACCATGGCGGTCGGCGCGATCGGCGGAGCCCTCGCGGCCGCCGAGTTCGCCGCCCCGCCCCTGCTGCTCTCCGCCCCCGCCCAGCTCGTGGCCGAGACCCTGGTGGTCGCCGCGATCGAGGTCAAGCTCATCGCCGAGCTGCACGAGGTGTACGGCGTGCAGGTCCCCGGCACCGGCTCGCAGCGGGCCGTCGCGTTCGTGACGGCCTGGTCCAAGCAGCGCGGCGTCGACCCCCTGACCCCCGCCTCCGTCACCATCGCCCTGGGCACGGCCGCCAAGACCGCGCTGCGCAACCGGCTCATGCGCACGCTCGGACGGCACCTCACCACTTTCGGGCCCTTCCTGACCGGGGCCGTGGCGGGAGGAGCGCTCAACCGGGCGGCCACCAGGAAACTGGCGGTCACGGTCCGTGACGACTTGCGTCGGCACCGTGCTCTACCGTCCGGAAAGTCATAAAATCACCTAAATGGGGTAGTTGCTGAAGCAAGTCAACTATCTGGAGGATTTTGTGACGAGCACCAGCTCGTTCCTGATCGTCGCCAACCGTCTCCCCGTCGACCGGGTCGGAGACGACATGTGGCGGCGCAGCCCCGGTGGACTGGTCACCGCGATCGCCCCTGTGCTGCAGCGCAGGGAGGGCGCCTGGATCGGCTGGCACGGTGCCCCCGACGAACGGCTCGACCCCTTCGACCACGACGGCATGCACCTGATCCCGGTGCCGCTGTCGAGGCAGGAGGTCGAGCTCTACTACGAGGGCTTCTCCAACGCCACCCTCTGGCCGCTCTACCACGACGTGGTCGCCACGCCCGTCTACTCCCGGGTCCTGTGGGACGCCTACCGCACGGTCAACGAACGCTTCGCCGAGGCCGCCGCCGAGCCGCCGCGCCCGGCGCGGTGGTCTGGGTGCAGGACTACCAGCTCCAGCTGGTCCCCGCGATGCTCCGCAGGCTCCGCCCCGACCTGCGCATCGGCTTCTTCCTGCACATCCCCTTCCCGCCCGGCGAGCTCTTCCAGCAGCTCCCGTGGCGGCGGGAGATCCTGGAGGGCCTGCTCGGCGCCGACCTCGTCGGCTTCCAGCGGCCCGGCGGGGCGTCCAACTTCGTCCGGCTCTGCCGGCGCATGCTGGGCCTGTCGCACCAGAAGCACGAGATCTACACCGAGGACGGCCGGACGGTGCGGGCCGGGGCCTTCCCCATCTCCGTGGACTTCGGCGAGCTCGACTCCCTGGTGCGCGAGCCGCACATCATCTCCAGGGCCAAGGAGATCCGCGCCGAGCTGGGCGAGCCCGAGCACGTGCTGCTCGGCGTGGACCGCCTCGACTACACCAAGGGCATCGGCCAGCGGCTCAAGGCCTTCGGCGAGCTGCTCGCCGAGGGCGCGGTCAAGCCGGGCGAGGCGGCCTTCGTGCAGATCGCGACGCCCAGCCGGGAGCGGGTCGAGGAGTACATCCGGCTGCGCGACTCGATCGAGCTGCAGGTCGGCCGGATCAACGGCGAGCAGGGGGAGCTGGGCCAGCAGCCGGTCCAGTACCTCCACCAGTCCTACGGGCGGGACGAGCTGGCCGCGCTGTACCTGGCGGCGGATGTGATGGTGGTGACGCCGCTGCGCGACGGGATGAACCTGGTCGCCAAGGAGTACATCGCCTGCCGCAACGACCTGCGCGGGGCGCTGGTGCTCAGCGAGTTCGCCGGAGCGGCCGACGAGCTCCGCCAGGCGTTCATGGTGAACCCGTACGACGTCGACGGGCTCAAGCGGACGATGCTGGCCGCCATGCGGGCCACGCCGCACGACCTGTCCCGGCGGATGCGGTCACTGCGCCGCCGGGTGGCCACCTACGACGTGGACCACTGGGCCAAGGAGTTCCTCACGGCTCTGGAGTCCTGAACGGCTCTGGAGTCCTGAACGGCTCCGGAGCCTCCGGCCGCTCCCCGCGGCGACCCGCACCGCCGGGAGGGCGCCCCGCCTCAGTCGACGACGTCGCGGGCGGCGTCCTTCAGCGCCCGCCAGGCGTCGTAGCGCCTCCTGGCGGTGCGGGCCATCACGATCTGCGCCACCTGCATGCCCACGCCCATCACCACGGCGTAACCGATCGCCTCGGCGAGGCTGACGTCGAGGGAGTCGTGGTCGGCCGGGGGCTTCTTGCCCGTCGTCTTCTCCCAGACGATCCCCAGGACCTTCTTGGCCGCCCACGCCGTGGCGAACCCCACCAGGCCGCCGACGGCCTTCCACGCCAGGTCCTGCTTCTCCTTCTCGTCGGTCACAGTGCTCCTCCTCCTCGACGGCGGCGCCGCATCCGATGATTCCCCTCAGATAACGAACACTAGTCTCCTTCAGCGGCGGATCAGGTGAAGCCATACCATCAGGAGGCATGACGAACCAGCGATCGCGCCATGCGCCCATGCCCGAGAAACCGACTCTCGCCGGCCTGGAGTCCGTATGGGTAGCCCGCTGGGAGGCCGAGGGCACCTACCGCTTCGACCGCTCGCGCACGCGGGACGAGGTCTACTCGATCGACACCCCGCCGCCGACCGTCTCCGGGTCCCTGCACGTCGGCCACGTCTTCTCCTACACCCACACCGACACGATCGCCCGCTTCCAGCGCATGCGCGGGCGCGAGGTCTTCTACCCGATGGGCTGGGACGACAACGGCCTGCCCACCGAGCGGCGCGTGCAGAACCACTTCGGCGTGCGCTGCGACCCGTCCGTCCCCTACGACCCGGACTTCCGGCCTCCGGCCGCGCCCGGAAGACAGCAGATCCCGATCAGCCGCCGCAACTTCATCGAGCTGTGCGAGAAGCTCACCATCTCCGACGAGAAGGCCTTCGAGGAGCTGTGGCGGCGCCTGGGCCTGTCGGTCGACTGGTCCATGACCTACGCCACCATCGACGGCCGCGCGCGGGCCGCCTCCCAGCGCGCGTTCCTGCGCAACCTCGCTCGCGGCGAGGCCTACCTGGCCGAGGGGCCCACGCTCTGGGACGTCACCTTCCGCACGGCGGTGGCCCAGGCCGAGCTGGAGGACCGGGAGCACCCCGGCGCGTTCCACCGGATCGGCTTCACCGCGCCGTCGGGGGAGCGGGTCTGGATCGAGACGACCCGGCCCGAGCTGATCCCGGCCTGCGTCGCGCTGGTGGCCCACCCGGACGACGAGCGCTACCGGCCGCTGTTCGGCACCACGGTCCGCACCCCGCTGTTCGGGGTCGAGGTGCCGGTGCTCGCCCACCGCCTCGCCGAGCCCGACAAGGGCTCCGGCATCGCGATGATCTGCACCTTCGGCGACGTCACCGACGTCGTCTGGTGGCGCGAACTGGACCTGCCCACCCGGGCGGTGATCGGCTGGGACGGCCGGCTGCTCCCCGAGCCGCCGCAGGGCGTGCCCGCCGAGCCGTACGGCGAGCTGGCCGGGAAGACCGTGCACTCCGCCAGGGAGCGGGTCGTGGAGCTGCTTCGCGCCTCCGGCGAGATGGAGGGCGAGCCCCGGCCGGTGAAGCGGCCGGTGAAGTTCTACGAGAAGGGCGACAAGCCCCTGGAGATCGTCACCACCCGCCAGTGGTACATCCGCAACGGCGGGCGGGACCGCGCGCTGCGCGAGGAGCTGCTGGCCCGGGGCGCGGAGCTGGCCTGGCACCCGCCGCACATGAAGGCCCGCTACGACAACTGGGTCGAGGGCCTGGCGGGCGACTGGCTGATCTCCCGGCAGCGCTTCTTCGGCGTGCCCATCCCGGTCTGGTACCCGCTGGACTCGGACGGGGAGCCCGACCGCTCCTCGCCCATCCTCCCCGACGAGTCCCTGCTCCCGATCGACCCGGCCGGCGACGTGCCGCCCGGCTACACCGAGGAGCAGCGCGGCAAGCCGGACGGCTTCACCGCGGACCCGGACGTCATGGACACCTGGGCGACCTCCTCGCTGACCCCGCAGATCGCCGGCGGCTGGGAGCGGGACGACGACCTGTTCCGGCGGGTCTTCCCGATGGACCTGCGCCCGCAGGGCCACGACATCATCCGCACCTGGCTGTTCTCCACCGTGGTCCGCTCCCACCTGGAGCAGGGCGTGCTGCCCTGGCGCAACGCCGCCCTCTCCGGCTGGATCCTGGACCCCGACCGCAAGAAGATGTCCAAGTCCAAGGGCAACGTCGTCACGCCGATGCACCTGCTGGAGGAGTACGGCTCCGACGCGGTCCGCTACTGGGCGGCCAGCGGCCGCCCCGGCACCGACACGGCCTTCGACACCGGCCAGATCAAGGTCGGCCGCCGCCTGGCGATCAAGATCCTGAACGCCTCGCGGTTCGTGCTGGGCTTCGGCGACCCGGACGGACCGGAGATCCGGGCCGCCGAGGTGACCGAACCGCTGGACCTGTCCATGCTGGCCCGGCTGGACGAGGTGGTCCGCGAGGCCACCGAGGCGTTCGAGGCCTACGACTACACGCGGGCGCTGGAGCGGACCGAGCGGTTCTTCTGGGAGTTCTGCGACGACTACCTGGAGCTGGTCAAGGCCAGGGCGTACGGCGACGGCTCCGGCGGGGCGGCCGCCCGCTCGGCCCACGCGGCGCTGCGCGAGGCGCTGGACGTCGTGCTCCGGCTGTTCGCGCCGTTCCTGCCGTTCGTCACCGAGGAGGTCTGGTCGTGGTGGCGGGAGGGCTCGGTCCACCGGGCCGCCTGGCCCGTGCCCGCCGCCCGCGACGGCGACCCGGAACTGCTCCCCGTCGTGGCCGGCGTCCTCGGCCGGATCCGCGGGGCCAAGTCCGACGCCAGGCTCTCCATGCGCGCCGAGGTCTCCCGGCTGACCGTCCGCGGCGCCCGGGCCGGCCTCCTGCGGCGGGCGCAGGACGACCTGTGCGGCGCCGGTGCCGTCGAGGAGTTCGTCCTGGAACCCGGCGAGGGCGACCTCGCCGTGGAGGTGACCCTGGCCTGACGCGGAGCGCACCGAGGAGGGCGCTCCGGCGGGGAGGACGCGAGAGCACACGACTCTGTCCTCCCCGTCGGCCGTTCCCGGCGTACGGTCGAACCACGACAGGTGAGGGAGGACAGAGATGACGCCAGGATGCGGCAGCTGCAGCTGCTACCTCGAGGACCGGGTGATCTCCGGGCCGCCGGGAGAGCGCTGACCCGGATCCGGAGCGGAGGGGGCCGGCCCGGGCGGCCGGTCTCCTCCCGCCGCGGTTCCCGGATTCCCCGTTGGGCGATAACCGCGCGCGTTCGCGGCCGGAGCATGCCAGTCTGGAACCCGTGATCTCCGACCGGGAACGTCTGACGCAGCTGGTGCCCCGTACGCTGCTCCGCCTGGCCGCGTGGAGCCTGTGCCTGATCATCATCGGCTGGGCGGTCTTCTACGCCGCCTCCTTCGTGGGCACCCTGCGCATCGTCATGCTGCCGGTGGCCATCGCGCTGCTGCTCACCGCGCTGCTCTTCCCGATCACCCGCAGGCTCCGGCTGATGGGCATGCGGCCGATCTACGCGACGTGGGTCACCATGCTGATCGCGCTCGCGGTGCTGGGCGGCACCGGGTGGATCATCGGCGTGCGGGCCAACGAGGAGTTCCCCCGCCTGGTCACGCAGGTCCAGGCGACCGCCAGAGAGGTGCAGGGCTGGCTCCAGACGGGACCGCTCCACCTGCAGCCGACCCAGATCAGCGAGTGGATCGACCAGATCGCCGGTCAGCTCACCCAGCAGCAGCAGCAGATCACGACCACCGTCCTCACCGGCGCCACCGTCGCCCTGGAGGTCCTCGCCTCGATCGTCCTGCTGCTGTTCGTCACGTTCTTCCTGCTGAAGGACGGCGACCGGATCTGGGCCTGGTTCCTGCGGGCGTTCGGCCCGGCCGCGCCCCGGGTGGACCGGGCCGGGCGGGCCGCCTGGGTGACGCTCTCCCACTACGTCCAGGGGACCGTGGCGGTCGCGGCGGTGCACGGCGTCATCATGGGCATCGTGCTGGCCGGGATGGGGGTGCCGCTCTGGGCGCCCCTGGCCGTGCTCATCTTCCTGGCGAGCTTCATCCCGATCGTCGGCATCTTCTTCGCCGGGGCCGTCGCCACCCTGGTGACCCTCGGCGCCCAGGGCCCGATCTACGCGCTGGTCTTCCTGGGCATCCTGCTGGTCGAGCAGCAGCTGGAGAACCACGTGCTGCAGCCGCTGATCGTCGGCCGGGCGGTGAACTTCCACCCGCTGGCCATCATCCTGGTGCTGGCCGTCGGCGGCATCATCGCGGGCATCGCCGGCGCCGCGGTGGCCGTGCCGATCGCCGCGGTCGTCTACCGGGCCGTGCCGGAGCTCATGAGGGACTCACCGGCGGCCCTGCCGCCGGCGTCATCGGCTCCGGCGGCCTCCGGATCCGCCCCGCCGGAC
>NZ_CDRNDK010000135.1:0-14100 GCF_977012225.1 Planomonospora algeriensis
CGAACCGCTGGCCGCGGCGGGCCGGGCGGACCCCGGCCGGGTGGCCGCGCTGGCCGCCGAGACGGGCCTCACCGGCGACCTGCTCGGCCGCCGCCCGCACGAGGTGTCCGACGGGCAGCTCCAGCGCGCGTGCGTGGCGCGTGCGCTCTCCCTTCAGCCGCGCTATCTGGTCTGCGACGAGATGACCACCATGCTGGACGCCTCCACCCAGGCGCACCTGGTCGCGGTCGTCGAGGCCTACCGGGAGCGGAGCGGGGCGGGCGTGCTCGCCGTCAGCCACGACGACGCGCTGCTGGCCCGCTGGGCGCACCACCGGGTCCATCTCGGAGACCTCAAGGACCTCGGGGACCTCAAGGACCTCGGGGACTGAGTCCGGCGTCCCGCGCCGCGCGCGGCCCCGGCGCGCCGCGCCGTACGCCCCGGGCCGGGCGGCGGGCGCGCTACGCCCGGCGGTGCAGGTAGTCGACCAGGGAGGCCTTCTCGGTCTCGAGCTCGTCGATGCTGCTCTTGACCACGTCGCCGATGCTGACCAGTCCCACCATCCGGCCCCCGGAGACCACCGGGATGTGCCGGATGCGGTGGTCGGTCATGGTGCGGCGGAGGTCGTCGGCGTTGTCCTCGGGTGAGCAGGTGCGCACCTCGGTCGTCATGATGGCCGACACGGGCCCGTCGAGCACCTGCGCGCCGCGGTCGTGGAGCCGCCGGACGATGTCGCGCTCGGAGACGATGCCCGCGATCGACGAGCCGTCCGGGGAGACCACCGCGGCGCCGATGTTGTTGTCCGCCAGGACGCCCAGCAGCTGGGTGACGGTCGTGTCCGGATGGACGGTCGCCACGCTGGTTCCCTTGCCGTGAAGTATCCTGCCGATCAGCATTGGCACCACCTCGGTTTCAGCCTCGCTCGGGGGGTATCCCCTTACATTGCCCCGCCGCGCCTGCGGCTAAGCGCCCGCGGCGGCAAACCTCGGCCCTGGGTGTGAACCTCAAGAACCTCAGGGGCGAACCTCAGGGACCTCCGCCCGCGGCGGCGGCCTCAGACGACCGGGAGCAGCCGGACGGCGTCCAGGGCCAGGGCGAGTTCGACGATGTCCAGCGGCCTGGCCAGCGAGCGGCCGGTGAGCTGCTCGATCCTGCGGATGCGGTTGAAGACGGTGTTGCGGTGGCAGTAGAGCTGCCCGGCGGCGCGCATCGCCGACCCCTCGCAGCGCAGCCACGCCTCCAGGGTGCCGAGCAGCACCTCGCGGTCGGCCGGGTCGAGGGCCAGGATGGGCCGGA
This sequence comes from Planomonospora algeriensis, assembly GCF_977012225.1. NCBI lineage: Bacteria > Bacillati > Actinomycetota > Actinomycetes > Streptosporangiales > Streptosporangiaceae > Planomonospora > Planomonospora algeriensis. The sequence continues at coordinate 1,276 of NZ_CDRNDK010000135.1, forward strand.
GCACCGCGGCGCTGAGGTGGCCGGCGAGCTCGGGCTGGCTGACCACCAGCGCGGCGGGGAGCCGGTCCTCCAGCCGGGCGATCTCGGGGCCCTCCCCCGTGCAGGTCCGCAGGGCCAGTTCGGCGAGCCGGCGGGCCTGGGCGAGCTCGGCCAGGCCCTCGACCACCGGGCTGATCCCGGCGCAGCCGAGGACGTGCGGGCGCAGGGCCCCGGTCAGCTCCTCCACGCCCTCGTCGTGGAGCAGGGCGACGGCCACCTCGTAGTCGGGGCGCATCCGCCACAGCAGCCGGACGCCTCCCAGGGCCGCCGGGCGGGAGCCGTCGTCGGCGTGCCCGCCGCGGCCGGGCAGCCGGGTGATGACGACCGCGTAGCGGCCGAGCTCCGGCAGGTCCAGCGCCGCGGCGGCGCTGCGTACCAGCGCGGCGTCGGCCCGGTCCTCCAGGAGGGCGTCGAGCAGTGCCTGGACCCGCTCGGCGGTGCGGCCGAACATCTCGGCCTCCCTCCTGCGGTAGGACTCGGCGGCCGCGACGGCCTGCCGGTCGACGGCGTTCCAGACCTTGGTGGCGCTGCGGATGAGCACCGGGAGGCTGTCGGGCTCCTCCTCGGTGACGACCCCGACCAGCCCGTCCCACATCACCTGCGCCGAGACCCGGTAGCTGCGCAGCAGCGAGTCCATCGGCAGGCCCTGCTCGGCGCGGCGGCGGGCCGTGCGCTCGGCCTGCTGCAGGTCCCGGCGCTCGGGCCGGGGCAGCAGGATCGCGCCGATGCCCGTCTCCATGGCCTCGTACACGCTCTGCCAGTGGTCGTCGGTGGGCACCATCCTGCGGTAGGCCTCGTCGGTGTCGCGGGTCCTGGCCACGAGCTCGTCGGTGAGCTCCGGGAGCCGCTCCAGCAGCCGGCTCGCAGCCAGGCGCATGATCCTGCGCACCTCGTCGTCGTCGGCGGACCGGATCCCCATCTGGCCATCGTGTCAGCGCACATGGAGCGGAACAAGGTTCTGTTTCGTTTCGTGATCCCGTGTTGTGCTGGAGCACAACCCGCACCGGCCCTCCGTGGGCGGACGCCCCGACTTCACCCGGCCCTCTGGACGCCGGTGGACCGCGTGGGTTGGGTGCGTTCATCGGTTGTCAGGAGGCATGCATATGAACGTCCACGCCCCCCCGGCCGCCCGGAGACTCCGGGCTCTCGGTCAGGGATCTGGCGGTGAACTACGGGCCCGTGACGGCCCTGCGCGGGATCTCCCTGGACGTGCCGCGCGGGGCGGTCGTGACGGTGCTCGGCGGCAACGGCGCGGGCAAGTCCACGCTGCTGCGCGCCATCTCGGGAACGCTCCGCTTCCAGCGCGGCGGGATCACCTCGGGCGAGGTGGCCCTCGACGGCGTGGCGCTGTCCGGCACCGCCACCTCGGCCGTCGTCGCGCGCGGCGTCGTGCAGGTCCCCGAGGGCCGCAGGGTCTTCGCGCGGATGACCGTGGAGGAGAACCTGCGGGCCGGCGCGCTCGGGGCGCGGGACCGCAGGTCCGCCGCCGAGGCCAGGGAGCGGGTGCTGGAGCTCTTCCCGGTGCTCGCCGAACGGGCCCGCCAGCGCGCCGGCCTGCTGTCCGGCGGCGAGCAGCAGATGCTCGCGATGGGCCGGGCGATGATGGCCTGCCCGGAGGTGCTCCTGCTCGACGAGCCCACGCTCGGTCTGGCGCCGCTGATGGCGGCCCGGATCGCCGCGACCGTGCGGGAGATCAACGCCCAGGGCACGACGGTGCTCCTGGTGGAGCAGAACGCCGCCCTGGCCCTGTCCCTGGCCTCCCACGCCTACGTGCTGGAGGTCGGCGAGATCGCCCTGTCCGGCCCGGCCGCCGAACTCGCCGCCAGCGACGAGGTGCGCCGCCGCTACCTGGGCGTCGGCGGTGACGCCGAAGACCCACCGGGCCTGCCGGGCGGCGCGGCCGCCCGCCGTCCCGCACTGAGCAGGTGGTCGGCATGACCGTGTCCCCTTCCGCGTCCCCTATCGGACGGTCCGCATGAGCGATACATACCAACCGGACGGTATGACCTCCGTCCCCCGGCTGGAGGTCCGCGACGTCACCGTGCGCTTCGCCGGGCTCACCGCGCTGGACTCGGTCAGCTTCAGCATCGAGCCGGGCAGCGTGCACGCGGTCATCGGCCCCAACGGCGCGGGCAAGTCGACCTGCTTCAACGTCCTGTCGGGCGTCTACCGGGCCACCTCCGGCAGCGTGCGCTTCGGCGACGCCGAGCTGACCGCCCTGGCCCCCCACCGCATCGCCGGGCTGGGCCTGGCCCGCACCTTCCAGAACATCGCGCTCTCGCCGCACCTGTCGGTGCGCGACAACCTGATGCTCGGGCGGCACCGGCTGACCCGCGCCGGTTTCGTCTCGGCCGGGCTGCGCCTGCCGTCCGCCCGCCGGGAGGCCGCCCGGCACAACGCCCGGGTGGAGGAGATCGCCGCCTTCGTGGGCCTCACCGAGCGCCTGGACGTGCCCGTGGGCCTGCTGCCGTACGGCGTGCAGAAGCGCGTCGAGCTGGCCCGGGCCCTGTGCATGGAGCCCAGGCTGCTGATGCTCGACGAGCCGGTGGCCGGCATGAACGGCGGCGAGCGGCGCGACATGGCCGAGCTGATCGGCGCCGTCCGCGAGAGCCTCGGGATCTCGATCCTGCTCGTGGAGCACGACATGGGGATGGTGATGCGCCTGGCCGACGCCGTGACGGTCCTGGACTTCGGCAGGCTCATCGCCGACGGCCCCCCGCAGGAGGTCCAGAACGATCCGGAGGTCATCCGGGCGTACCTGGGCGCGACGAGCGAGACCGAGGAGGCCGCTTCGTGAGCACTTTCATCGAACTGCTGGTGAGCGGGGTCTCGGTGGGCGCGGTGTACGCGCTGATCGCCCTGGGGTTCGTCGTCATCTTCAAGGCGACCGAGGTGGTGAACTTCGCGCACGCCTCGCTGCTGCTGGTCGGCGGATTCGTCATCGCCAAGACGCATCCGCTGGTCGGGTTCTGGACCGCCCTGCTGCTCGGCGTCGCCGGGGCGGCCGCCCTGGGCGCCCTGATCGAGTTCGCGGTCATCCGCCGGGCGAACGTCCTGTCGCACAGCGTGCTGGCGATCGTGACGATCGGCGTCGACCTGATCCTGGTCACCGAGCTGACCCGGCAGATCGGCACCGAGGTGCTCGCGCTCGGCGACCCGTGGGGCAGCGACGTCCTGCAGCTGGGGTCGGTCAACCTCCCGGCCACCCGGATCGCCGCGCTCGTCGCGGCGGCCGTCGTGATCACGGCGTTCCTGCTGGCGTTCAAGTACACCAGCTGGGGGGTGGCGATGCGCGCCACCGCGGAGGACTCCGAGACCGCCGCCCTGATGGGCGTGCGGCGCGGCCGGGTCTCGATGGGGGCCTGGGCGGTCGCCGGAGCGCTCGCCGCCGTCGCCGCACTGTTCATGTGCGTCTTCCCCACCCCCGGCCTGGACCGCAACGTGACCGCCGTGGCGATGAAGGCCTTCCCCGCGGCGATCCTCGGCGGCCTGGACTCCACCGGCGGCGCGCTCGCCGGCGGCTTCATCATCGGCATCACCGAGTCGCTGGTCGGCGGCTACCAGGAGGAGCTGTCCTTCCTGGGCCGGGGGCTCGGCGACGTCGCCCCCTTCCTGGTGATGATCGTCGTCCTGCTCATCCGCCCGCGGGCTGTTCGGGACGAAGGAGCTGGCCCGTGTCTAAGCTCGTCACTCCCCTGTGGTGGGTCCTGGTGGCCGCCGGCGTCGTCGTCGCGCCGTTCTACCTGGACGGCATCTGGCTGCAGGACGGCCTCTTCGCGATGGCGGCGGCGATCGGCGCCATCGGCCTCAACCTGCTGACCGGCGCCACCGGCCAGCTCTCCATGGGCCACGCGTTCTTCCTGGCGGTCGGCGCCTTCGGCTACGTCTACTTCGCCTCCGCGCCCTCGGGTGACGGCGAGTTCGGCGGGCTGGACCTGCCCACCCCCCTGGCGGCGGTGCTCGCGGTGCTGCTGGCGGGCGTCGCGGGCGGCCTGTTCAGCCCCATCGCCGGCCGCCTCAAGGGCGCCTACCTCGGCATCGCCACCCTGGCGCTGATCTTCATCGGCCACTTCGTGATGTCCAACGCCACCCCGGTGACCGGCGGCCACAACGGCCGGCCGGTGCCGCCGATGGAACTGTTCGGGTTCGCCTTCACCGACACGCCGGAGCCCCTGGTGATCGCCGGGGTGCCGTTCGGCGCGCTGGAGCGGCTCTGGTTCCTCGGCGTCGTCCTGCTGGTCGGCGCGGGGCTGTTCGCCCGCGGCGTGCTGCGGGGCCGCCCGGGGCGGGCCATGAACACCATCCGCGACCACGAGATCGCCGCCGGGGTGATGGGCGTCCCGGTGACCCGCTACCGCGCCGGCGTGTTCGTGCTCTCGTCGATGTACGGCGGGCTCGCCGGCGTGCTGATCGCCCTGGTCTTCCGGCAGACCGTGCCGGACTACTTCGGCCTCATCCTGGCCCTGTCCTACCTGGCGATGATCATCATCGGCGGGCTGGGCTCGGTCGCGGGAGCGGTGATCGGCGCGTTCTTCGTGTCATGCTGCCCTCGCTGTTCACCCGCTACAGCGACGCGCTGCCCCTGGTCGCGCCCACCGGCCAGGAGGGGATCGGGGCCGCCGAGGCCGCCCAGATCCTGTACGGCCTCGCCGTCGTCGTCGTGGTCCTCTTCCTGCCCGGCGGGCTGTTCGGCCTGTTCACCAAGGCCCGCCTCCGCCTCACCCGGCGCGCGGCGCCCGCCGCGCCGGCCGCGCCCGCTCTCACGCCCACCCCCGAGACGAGGAACTGACATGAGAATCTCACGGAGCTCCCGAGGGCTCGCCGCCCTGGCGGCCCTGGCACTGGCCGTCACCGCCTGCGCCAGCGAGAAGGCCGTCGGCGGAGGGCGGGGGCGGCGCCGCCGCCTCCGGCGACGGGGTGAAGACCGGTCCCGGCGTGACCGCCGACACCATCACGATCGGCATGATCACCGACCTGACCGGCCCTTACGCCTCGTTCGGCAAGAGCCTGACCAACGCCCAGCAGCTCTACTTCGAGCAGGTCAACCAGGCCGGCGGCATCTGCGGCCGGACCCTGGAGTCGATCGTCCGCGATCACGGCTACGACGTGCAGAAGGCCGTGGCCGCCTACACCGAGATCGGCCCGAAGTCGGTCGCGCTCGCCCACGTCGTCGGCTCCCCCATGGTCAACGCGGTCAAGCAGCGCATCGAGGCCGACCGGATGCTCACCATCCCGCAGGCGTGGGCCACCCACCTGCTCGGCAGCGAGCCGATCCAGGTCACCGGGACCACCTACGACATCGACATGATCAACGGTGTCGAGTACCTGGTGAAGGAGAAGGGCATCAAGTCCGGCGACTCCATCGGGCACCTGTACTTCGAGGGCGACTACGGCGAGACCGCGCTCAACGGCTCCAAGTTCGCCGCCGGCAAGCTCGGCCTGAAGCTCGTGGAGCAGAAGATCAAGGCGACCGACCAGGACATGACCGCCCAGGTCGCGGCGTTCAAGAAGGCCGGGGTCAAGGCGATCCTCGTCTCCGTCGGCCCCCGGCAGACCGCCTCCCTCGTCGGCGTCGCCCTGGCCGGCGGCATGAAGGTGCCGTTCCTCGGGAGCAACTCGGCCTACTCCCCGCAGCTGCTGCCCACCCCGGCCGGCCCGGCGCTGCTGGCCGCCTTCGAGTACGTGACCGCGGGCGCCCCGATGAGCTCGGACCTGCCCGCCATCAAGAAGCTGGGCGAGGACTACAAGGCCAAGTACCCGGGCGACGCGATCGACAGCGGCGTCTCCGCCGGCTACACCGCGGCGGGCATCGTGGTCGACGCGCTCAAGAAGGCCTGCGAGGGCAAGGACCTCACCCGGGCCGCCGTGGTCGCCGCGCACCGCGGCCAGAGCGCCTGGGGCGAGCAGTACGGCGGGACCATGGACTTCACCATGTTCGACAAGCCCGCCTCCCTGCGGTCCTACGTCGTCAAGCCGGACAAGGAGGCCCTGGGCGGCGCGGTCGTCGTCAAGGAGCCGTTCACGGCCGACATCGTCAAGGACTACCAGGTCCCCTCCGGGAGCTGACCCGCCCCGGCCCGGTCCGCCGGCCGAAGGACCGGGCCACCGTACGGCCCGCACCTTCCTGCGGACCGGCCACCGTACGCCCGCGCGGCCCGGAGCCGGCCACCGTACGGCCCGCGCCGCCCTTCCCGGGGCGGTGCGGGCCGTATCCTTCGGCAATGACCGACAAGTTGAACACCGGCAGCCACGACCTGCCGGTCTCCGACGCCCTGGCGGCCTTCATGGAGACCGGGTGGGCCGACAGCCACCGCGGCGACCTGGCCCCGCTGCCCCTCGCGGCCTACACGGCCAAGCGGCGCGCGGTGCTCGCCGCCCGCTTCCCCGGCGAGCGGCTCGTCATCCCCTCGGGAACCCTGAAGGTCCGCAGCAACGACAGCGACTACCGCTTCCGGTCGCACAGCGCGTTCACCTACCTGACCGGCGACCAGGAGCCCGACGACGTCCTGGTCGTCGAGCCGTCCGGGGAGGCGCGGCTCTTCCTGCGCCCCCGCTCGCCGCGCTCGGCGCCGGGGACCGCCGGGCAGGAGTTCTACCGGGACCGCCGCTACGGCGAGTTCTGGGTGGGCCGCCGCCCCGACCTGGCCGAGGCGGAGGCGCTCTACCAGGTCGGCTGCGCGCCGATCGACCGGCTCGACGAGGCGCTGGGCGGGCCGCCCGGGTGCTGCGCGGGGTGGACGCCTCCGTCGACGCCCGGGTCGCGCCGCACGACGGCGACGCCGAGCTGGAGGCGTTCCTGTCCGAGATGCGGCTGATCAAGGACGAGTGGGAGGTCGCCGAGCTGCAGTTCTCGGTGGACGCCACCGTCCGCGGATTCGAGGACGTGGTGCGGGCGCTGCCCGCCGCCCTGCCCCACCCGCGCGGCGAGCGCTACCTGGAGGGCGTCTTCGGCCTGCGCGCCCGCCTGGAGGGCAACGGAGGCGGCTACGACAGCATCGTGGCCTCCGGCGCCCACGCCTGCGTGCTGCACTGGATCCGCAACGACGGCCGCCTGGACTCCGGCGACCTGCTGCTGCTGGACGCCGGCGTGGAGACCGACAACCTCTACACCGCCGACATCACCCGGACCCTGCCGCTGTCGGGCCGCTTCAGCCCCGTCCAGCGCCAGGTCTACGAGCTGGTCTACGAGGCGCAGAACGCGGCCATCGCCACGCTGCGGCCGGGTGCGCGGTTCCGCGACTTCCACCGGGCCGCCATGCGGGTCATCGCCGAGGGCCTGCACGACTGGGGCGTGCTCAAGATCAGCCCCGACGAGGCGATGGAGCCCGGCAGCGGCCTGTACCGCCGCTACACCCTGTGCAGCAGCGGCCACATGCTCGGCATGGACGTGCACGACTGCGCCCGGGCCCGCTCGGAGGTCTACCTGGACGGCGTGCTGGAGGAGGGCCAGGTGCTCACCGTCGAGCCCGGCCTGTACCTGCAGCCGGACGACCTGACCCTCCCGCCGGAGCTGCGCGGCATCGGCGTGCGCATCGAGGACGACCTCGTCGTCACCGCCGACGGCGCCCGGCTCATGTCGGCCGGGCTGCCCCGCCACCCCGACGAGGTCGAGAGCTGGATGGCCGGCCTGTCCGGCTGACCCGGCGGAACCGCCGGACCGGCGGGAAAGTGTGAGGCCCTGACAAGTCGCGATCGGGGCCTCATCCCTTTCGCGCAAATTCCCCGGCAGGCATCGACTTACCGGACGGACCGTCATTAGCGTGACTGCTCCAAGGTCGTAGCCGCGGAATCCGAGGTGACCGATGGCGGACGCCATGCCGAGCAGCGTCGGGGACGGCGGGGGCGCCGGGACCGCCGGGACCGCCCGGGCCGCCGGAGACGCTGCGGGCGGCCGGGGCGCTCGGACCACCGGGACCACCGGGAGCAGGACCGCCGGGAGCAGGGTCGCAGGCCTCCTCGCGCGCACCGCCTCCGGCGCGCTCGACCGGGTCGGCGACATGTCGGTGATCGCGCTGGAGGGCTTCCGGCGCAGCTGGGACGTGCGGACCTGGTTCTGGGAGTTCGTCCAGCAGTGCTGGTTCCTGGCCCGCGTCACCAGCCTGCCGGTGCTGCTGGTCTCGCTCCCCCTCGGGGCCACCGTCGCCCTGCAGGTCGGCGACCTGGCCTGGCAGCTGGGCGCCTCCTCCGCCACCGGCGGCGCGGTCGTGGTCGGCCTGGTCCGCGAGGTCGCCCCGATGGCCTCGGCGCTGCTCATCGCCGGGGCGGGCGGGTCGGCGATGACCTCCGACATCGGCGCCCGCAACATCCGCGACGAGCTGGCCGCCATGGAGGTCATGGCGGTCAACCCGATCCACCGCCTGGTCACCCCGAGGCTCTGGGCGGCCAGCACCGTGGCGGTGCTGCTGGTCCCGCTGGTCATCGTGGCCGGGGCGGCCGGAGGCTACTTCTTCAACGTGATCGTGCAGGGCGTCACCTCCGGCGCCTACTTCGACGGCGCGACCTCCCTGCTGGTCACCAGCGACCTGCTGGTGACCCTGCTGAAAGCCTGGATCTTCGGCTTCATCGCGGCGATCATGTCCTGCTACTACGGCATGACCTGCCAGACCAGCCCGGTCGGCGTGGGCCGCGCGGTGAACCGGTCCACCGTCGTGACCTTCATGCTGGTCTTCGCCGTCAACTACGTGATCACGATGATCTACTTCCTCGCCTATCCGCCGAGGACCCTGTGATGGCGGTCCCGGGAGCGCGCACCGCCGGCCGGCGCGCCTACGACGTGCTCCTCGACGGGGCGGAGCGGCTGGCCTCGCTCTCCGACTGGCCGGTCTTCCTGGCGAAGGTCGTCTTCCACTCGGTCCGGGACATCATCCTGCGGGCCAGGTTCACCAAGGTCGTGCTCCGCCAGATCAGCGACGTCGTGGTGGGCGTCGGCGCGACCATCATCGGCGGCGGCATGGTCTTCGTGGCCTTCACCATGGCCTTCGCGGTGGGCGCCACCGTCGGGCTCCAGGGCTACCAGGGGCTGCAGGCGATCGGCGCCGAGTCGTTCATCGGCCTGGTGGGCAGCTTCGCCAACGTCCGGGAGATCACCCCGATCATCGCGGCGGTCGCGCTGGCCGCCCAGGTCGGCTCGTCGTTCACCGCGGAGCTCGGCGCGATGCGCATCTCCGAGGAGATCGACGCGCTCGAGGTGATGGGCATCAACGCCTTCACCTACCTGATCTGCACCCGGGTGGTGGCCGCGATGGTCGCGCTGATCCCGGTCTACCTGATCGCGCTGTTCGCCAGCTTCTTCGCCACCCGGCTGATGTGCACGGTCCTGTTCGGCATGGCGCCGGGCGTGTACGACTACTACTTCTACCTCGGCCTGCCGGCGGTCGACATCCTCTACAGCGTGATCAAGGTACTGGTCTTCGCCTTCGCCGTGATCAGCATCCACTGCCACTACGGGTTCAACGCCACCGGCGGCCCGGTCGGCGTGGGCACCGCCGCCGGGCGGGCGATCCGCCAGTCGATCGTCACCGTCGTCCTGCTCAACCTCCTGTTGTCCTACCTGTTCTGGGGCGGCGGCAGCAGCACGCCGCTGACGGGGTGAGCGGCCGTGGCCCGCGGCGTCCTCCCCCTGCCGGTCCGGCTGGCGATCTCGCTGGTCCTGATCACGGCCGTCACGGCGGCCCTGGTGCTCGCCGTACGGGGGGCGGCGGGCGTGAACGGCACGCGGCTGTCGGCGCTCTTCGGCCGGGCCGGGCAGGGGCTGGACCCCAACTCCCCCGTCAAGATCCGGGGGGTCACGGTGGGCGGGGTCGGCGCGGTGACGCTGGACCGCGCGGGCCGGGCCGTGGTGTCCCTGTACGTCGAGCCCGGAGTGAAGGTGCCCGAGACCGTCACCGCCGTGATCGAACCCAGCTCGATCTTCGGCCCCAAGTTCGTCGACCTGGTCCCCGGCGGCGGGGAGGCCCGCGGCCCCTACCTCGGCGACGGCGCGGTCATCACCAGGACCGAGGACCCGGTGGACCTGTCGGACTCCCTGGCCGACGCCTACGACGGGCTCGGCGCGGTGGACCCGGCCGACATCACGGCCATCGTGCACACCCTGGGACGCGGCCTGGACGGCAAGGGCCCGCAACTGCGCGGGATCGTCGACGGGGCTCAGACGGTCATCGGCGTCGCGCACCGGCGGCGCGCGGAGTTCACCCGCTTCATCGGCGACGCCGCGGCGCTGAGCGGCGCCCTGGCCGGCAAGGGCGACGAGCTGACGGGCATCGCCGCCGACGTCAACGTGCTCGCCCCCGGCCTGGTGGAGCGGGCCGGCAAGGTGCGGGCGCTGCTGCGGGAGTTCGACGAGCTGTCCGCGCTGACCGCCCACGGCCTGCCGCGCCCACCGCCGGGACCTCAAGGCGGCGGGGAACGCGGGCGAGCGCGCCGCGGCCCTGCTCGCCACGCAGCTCGGCATCGCCGGCGACGGCGTCCGGGGGCTCAACGGCCTGCTCGCCGGGTTGAACGACCTGATCGGCGGCAAGGGTCCGGGCCGCGCCAACCAGCTGAAGATGGCCGCCTACGTGCACACCGACCCCTGCGTGCTCTTCATCGGCGCCTGCCGCGCCGCGGACGGCGGGTGAGCCGTGGCCCGATCGGGAGACCGCGTCCAGCGGCGCCGCACGCTGGTCAAGCTCGTGCTGTTCCTGCTCGTCACGGTCACGCTGATCGTCGCGATCGGCGCGCAGATCGCCCGGGTGGGGACCGGCGACACCTACCGCCTGATCGGCGTCTTCGACGACGTCTCCGGGCTCCGCACGGGCGACCAGGTGAAGATCGCGGGAGCTCCGGTCGGCCAGGTCGACTCGATCGAGGTGGTCGGCGGCAGAGCCGAGGTGGTGCTGAGCGTGCGCACCTCGGTGCGGGTGCCCTCCGACAGCTCCGCGGCGGTCCGCTGGCGCGACGCGGTCGGCCAGCGGGTGGTGTACCTGGAGCCGGGGACCGCCGAGGACATGCTGGCCGACGGCGCGCGGGTGCGGCGGACCCGCTCGGTGGTGGACATCGGCGACCTGGTCGCCGACCTCGGCCCGCTCACCCGCAGCCTCGACCCCGAGCAGATCAACCGACTGCTCACCGCGGCGGGCGAGGCCCTGGACGGCAACCAGGAGGACATCCCGCGCCTGGTGGACGACCTCGGCGAGCTGACCGCCACCGTCGCCGGGCGCAAGGAGGTCGTCAAGGGGCTGCTGGAGGACTACGCCACGGTGACCGAGGTGATCGCCCGCCGGGACGAGCAGATCGCCCGGATGGTGGACGACCTGGTCGAGCTGACCGGCGCGTTCGCCCGCAACCGCAGGCTGGTCGACGAGGCGCTGGTGGAGCTGTCGGCCACGGCCCGGGTCACCGACCGGGTGCTCGGCGACAACGCCCGCGAGCTCGGCCGGGTGGTGGACCGCATGGCGCGCCTCACCGGCGGGGTGCGCCGCAACCTCGACGGCGTGGAGAAGCTGCTGGGCACGCTCACCCCGCCGCTGCAGCGCTCGTTCCAGGTGACCGGCCGGGGCCACTTCGTGACCACGGCGGTGCCCTGCGTCGCGCTCGGCCCGCTGCCCTGCCCCTACCCCATGGAGAACCCCCCGCCGCTGCGCGGCGGCCTCAAGCTCACCTCCGCGGGCGACCTGCGGCGCGTCCTGGTGGGGCCGTGATGATGGCGCTCAAGTCCTTCCGCGACCGCGACCGCAGGGTCGTCGGCGCGGTCTCGGCGGCGGCGCTCGCCGCCGTGCTGGCCGTCACCTTCCTGGTCGGCAACCTCGGCCTGCTGGAGGGCGGCTACACGATGTCGGCGATCCTGCCGGACGCCGCCGGCCTGCGCGCGGGCAACGACGTGCGGGTGGCGGGCGTGCCCGTCGGCGAGGTCACCGAGGTCCGCGCCGACTACGGCCGGGGCCACGTGGTGGTGACCTGGAGGGTCGACGACGGGATCAGGCTCGGCCCCCGGACCCGCGCCGAGGTCACCCTCTCCAACCTGCTGGGCGGGCGCTACATCAGGCTCACCGGGCCGGTCGTCCGGCCCTACATGGACGAGCTGCCCGAGTCGGAGCGGCTCATCCCGATGGAACGGACCGGCACCCCGACGCTGATCCCCGACGCGCTGAAAGACGCGACCCGGCTGGTGCAGCGGCTCGACACCGACGCGGTCGACAGGCTCCTGCGGGAGCTCTCCGAGCTGGAGCCCGCGCCCCGGGGCCGGGTGAGCCGGCTGCTGGACGACATCGGCGAGCTGTCGGAGGTCATCAGCGAGAGCGAGCCCGAGCTGCAGCGGCTGCTCGACGCCGGCGACCGGGTCATGAAGCTGCTGGACGCCAAAGACGCCCAGCTCGGCCGCCTCGTCGACTCCGTCGAGGTGATGCTCGACGAGCTGCGCCGCCGCCGGGCCGAGCTGAAGACCCTGCTCGGCGACGGCGGCGACCTGGTCGACGCCATCGGCGCCCTGATCGCCGAGCACGAGAGGAACCTGGTCGCGGTGGTGGACGACGCGTCCGCGATCGCGGGCCGCCTCGACTCCGCGCGCGGCCTCGACTCGGTCCTCGCCTGGGCCGGACCCGCCTTCTCCGGGCTGGCCGCCACCGGCGGGCGGGGCCCGTGGATCGACGTCATCGCCACCGGGCTCGGCCCGATCAACCCCGAGGTGCTCGGCGCCATCCGCAAGGACAGGAGGGACAGGTGACCCGCCCCGAACCGGTGACCCGCCCCGGACCCGTGGCCCGCCCGCTGACCCGCCCGGACCGCGACGCCGCCCCGGAGTCTCGGGGG
>NZ_CDRNDK010000136.1:0-14089 GCF_977012225.1 Planomonospora algeriensis
GTCGGCGCCCGGTCCGCCCGCGGCCCGATCCCGGCGGGCGCGGGCGCCCGTTCCGCTGCGGCTCCTCCACCGGGTACGGCCGGCGGCGGGTCCGTGCTCAGGCCTTGGGGCCGGTGCTCTGCACGACCTCGAACGACCACACCTCGGCCCCGGAGGCGGCGGGACCGCCGTGCCCGTGCCCGTGCCCGTGGCCCTGCCCCTGGGCCTGCTCCTGGCCGTGCCCGTGTCCCTGCCCGTGTCCCTGCCCGTGGCCCTGCGCGCCCGCCTCGGCCGCGGCCTGGGCGTGGCCCCGCTGGAAGGCCTGGCTCTCGGTCCAGCGCGTGAAGTCCTCCTCGGACCGCCAGCGCGTGTAGACCAGGTAGCGATCGGTGCCGTCGACCGGGCGGAGCAGCTCGAACCACTCGAACCCGTCGGCCGACTCCACGATCCCGGCCCGGTTCGAGAACCGGCGCTCCAGCTCCTCGCGCATCTCCGCGGGCACCGTGAGCACGTTCATCTTCACAACCGACACGTGGGCTCCTCTTCCGGGACGTCTTCTCCGATCACCATACGATTTCTCTCCCGCGGAGGGGGAACCGCTCCGGCGGGCGTGGCGGGGGACGGCGGGCTCCGTGCCGGGGGCCGCGCCGTACCCGGCGGGGGCGGTCCGGCGGGACCGCGACCGCGACTAGCCTTGTGGGGTGCGTATAGCGAGGTTCTCCACAGGTGACGGTGTCGGATTCGGGGTGGTCGAAGGCGGCCCCGGCGAGGAGTTCGTCTCCGGGATCTCCGGTCACCCGTTCGGCCCGATCCAGTTCACCGGTGAGCGGCACGCGCTCTCGCAGGTCAAGCTGCTCGCGCCCATGCTGCCCAGTAAGGTCGTCGCCATCGGCAAGAACTACGCCGAGCACGCCCGCGAGATGGGCGGGGAGGTCCCCGACGAGCCGCTGGTGTTCCTGAAGCCGTCCACCTCGGTGATCGGCCCTTCGGAGGCGGTCGCCTACCCCGTCGGCTCTCCCAGCGGGTCGACTTCGAGGGCGAGCTGGCGGTGGTCATCGGCAGGCTCTGCCGGGAGGTGCCCGTCGAGCGGGCCCATGAGGTGATCTTCGGTTACACCTGCGCCAACGACGTCACCGCCCGCGACCTGCAGAAGAAGGACGTGCAGTTCACCCGGGCCAAGGGCTTCGACACCTTCTGCCCGCTCGGGCCGTGGATCCAGACCGAGCTCGACCCGGCCGACCTGGGCATCACCACGAAGGTGAACGGCGAGGTACGGCAGAGCTCGCGCACCTCCAAGCTCATGTACGACATCCCCGCGCTGATCGCGCACGTGAGCGCGGTCATGACCCTGATCCCCGGCGACGTCATCCTGACCGGGACGCCCGAGGGGGTCGGGCCGCTCGAGATCGGCGACGAGGTCAGCGTCAGCATCGAAGGTATCGGCACTCTCAGCAACCGGGTGGTCTCGCGATGATCAGGGTTCGTTTCGCTCCTTCGCCGACCGGCATGTTCCACGTCGGCGGCGCCCGCTCGGCGCTGTTCAACTGGGCCCTGGCCGAGCAGTCCGGGGGCCGCTTCGTGCTGCGCATCGAGGACACCGACGCGGCGCGCAACCGGCCCGAGTGGACCGAGGGCATCCTGTCCGCGCTGGCCTGGATCGGCATCAGCGGCGACAACCCGGTCTTCGAGGGCCCGCACTTCCAGTCGGAGAACGAGCCGCAGCACCGCGAGGCCGTCGCCAAGCTGCTCGCCGACGGCAAGGCCTACTACTGCGACTGCACCCGCGAACTGCTCCAGGAGCGCACCGGCTCCGAGCACAAGGGCTACGACGGCTTCTGCCGCGACCGGGCCCTGTCCGCGGGCGCGGTCCGCTTCCGCACCCCCGACGAGGGCGTCACGGTCGTGGACGACGTGATCCGCGGCCGGGTGGAGTTCCCGAACGACGCGCAGGAGGACTTCGTCGTCGCGCGCAGCGACGGCTCCCCGCTGTACGTCCTGGCCAACGCCGTCGACGACATCACCCAGGGCATCACCCACGTGGTCCGCGGCGAGGAGCACCTGGCCAACGCCCAGCGCCAGCAGCTGCTCTGGCCCGCGCTCGGCGCGAACCCGCCGGTCTGGGCGCACCTGCCGGTGATCGTCAACGAGCAGCGCAAGAAGCTCTCCAAGCGCCGGGACAAGGTGGCCCTGGAGTCCTACCGCGAGGAGGGCTACCTGGCCGAGGCGATGGTCAACTACCTGATGCTGCTCGGCTGGGGACCCGGCGAGGACCGGGAGATCATGCCCTGGGCGGAGATGGCGCCGCTGTTCAAGCTGGAGGACGTCAACTCCGCGAACGCGTTCTTCGACGAGAAGAAGCTGCGCGCCTTCAACGGCGAGTACATCCGGGCCCTGCCGCTGGAGGAGTTCACCGCGCGCTGCGAGCCGTGGCTCGACCCGAGCTGGGACCGGGGGCTGTTCGCGAAGGTCGCGCCGCTGGCCCAGACCCGCATCGCGGTCCTGTCGGAGATCACCGCCAACGTGGACTTCCTCTTCCTGGCCGAGCCGGTCTTCGACCAGGCGTCGTGGGACAAGGCGATGAAGAACTCCCCGGAGGAGATCCTCGGCGGTTATCTCGCCCGGCTGGAGACGGCGGACATGGACCCTGAGTCGCTGAAGACGGCGCTGGAGGAGGTCGGCGCCGAGCACGGGCTCAAGCTCGGCAAGGCCCAGGCCCCCGTCCGGGTGGCGGTCACCGGGCGGACGGTCGGCCTGCCGCTGTTCGAGTCGATCGAGGCTCTCGGCCGGGAGCGCTCGATCGAGCGCCTGCGCGCGGCGCTGACGCGCCTGCGAGGCTGAGCGCGGCCCCGGCCGCCATCGACAGCCAGACGCCGGTCGCCCCGAGCGCGGAGCCGAGGAGGGCGGCGAGGGGCAGCTGGACCGCGAAGCCCGCCAGCGTGGCGGCGAGCAGCCGGTTGCCCCTGCCCTCGGCCTGGAGCACGCCGCCCAGCGCGATCAGGCCGCCGAACGGGACGAGATAGAGCGTCATCCAGCGCAGGAAGTCCACGGCCGCGGCGGCCACGGCGGGGTCGCCGGTGAACAGGCCCGCCGCGGGCGCCGCGACCGCGTTGAGCACGGCGGCGACCGCCGCCCCGGTGGCCAGGCCGTACCGGAGCACCGGTCCGGCCCGGCCGGTGCGGGCGGTGCGGATCATCGCGGCCTGGCGGAGCGCGTAGAAGGCCATCACCCCCGCCAGCATGATCTTCATGCCGATGCCGTACCCGGCCAGCGCCGCGACCCCGAGCCCGCCCACGATGTCGACCATGAGCAGGCCGGCCAGAGCCCTGGCCAGGAAGTCGCCGGACATGGGCAGGCCGGTGCGGAGGATCTCCACGGCGTGCGCGCGGGCCGGGGGCTCCGGCTCCGCGGGTCCGGTGGCTTTCCGGCCCGTGCCCGTCTGCTCCGCGGTCCCTACGGCCGCGGGCACGGGGGCGGCGCCGGACGTCCGCCGCAGGAGCAGGGTCAGGGAGACGGCGAGGGTGACCAGCCGGGCCAGCACGGTCGCCAGCGCCGCGCCGGGCACGCCCAGAGCCAGGCCGTAGATGAACAGCGGGTCGAGGGCGACCACCAGCGCGTTGCAGAGCAGCGCGTTGCGCATCGGGGTCCTGGTGTCCCCGAAGCCCTTGAAGATCCCGTCGGCGAGGGACTGGGCGTAGAAGACCGGGACCCCGGCCATGGAGACCAGGAGGAAGCCGGCGGTCAGGGCGGCCACGGTGGCGTCGTCGGTGAACAGGCCGGCGAGCGGCGCGCGGAGCAGCACCCCGGCGGCGGCCACGGCGAGACCGGCCGCCGCGCACAGCAGCCACGCCGTACGGACGACCGGGGCGGTGGGCAGCCGGCCGTCGCGCCGGCCCACCAGGACGGTGGTTCCCGTGGTGACGGCGAGTACCACGCCCAGCACGAGGTTCTCCGCGCTGGTCGCGATCGTGACGGCGGCCACCGCCCGGTCGCCCAGTCCGGAGACCCAGAGCAGGTCGATCAGGCCTACGGCGACCACGGCGGTCAGCAGTTCCACGTAGACGGGCAGGGCGAGGCGGATCAGCGCCATGGTCATACCTCGATTCGATATAGCTCGTTTAGAGGTATAGCGTTACGATGCATTCATGGCAAGCGGCGATCTGACCCTGTCGATCCTGGGCCTGCTCGGCGAGGGGCCCAAGCACGGCTACGAGCTCAAGGGCCGCATCCACCAGCTGAGCGGTCACCTCCGCCCGGTCAGCGACGGCGCGCTCTACCCCGCGATCGCCCGGCTGGAGAAGGCCGGGCTGCTGGAACGGCACGAGGAGGAGGGGGAGGCCGCCGCCCGCCGCCAGGTGCTCTCTCTGACGGACGCGGGCCGGGCCGAGCTGCTGCGGCGGCTCCGCGAGCCGGACGGGCTCGACATCAGCGACCAGACCCGGTTCTTCGGCCTGCTGACGTTCCTGTCGCAGCTTCCCGACCGCGCGGACCAGGTCCGGGTCCTCCGCCGCCGCCTCGACTTCCTCCAGACGCCCGCGAGCTTCTTCTACGCGGACGGCCGGCCGCAACGGGCCGAGGAGGTCTCCGACCCGTTCCACCGCGGCATGTTGCTGATCGCGCGGGCCACCGGCACTGCCGAGAAGCAGTGGCTGCGGGAGGCGATCGCAGCGCTGGAGTCGTGAAAGAGGCCAGGGGGAGGCGGGAGCCGCCTCCCCCTGGCCGGAGCGGCTCCCCGCCCCGGGATCAGGCCAGCAGGCCCCGGCGCTCCAGCAGGGGCTCGATGCGCGGGTCGCGGCCGCGGAAGTCGCGGAAGGCGTCCATCACGTCCTTGGACCCGCCGACCGACAGCAGCGTGGCGCGGAAGTGGTCGCCGTTCTCCCGCTTCAGGCCGCCGTTCTCCTTGAACCATTCGACGCTGTCGGCGTCGAGGACCTCGCTCCAGATGTAGGAGTAGTAACCGGCGCTGTAGCCGCCCACGCCGGACGAGAAGATGTGCGCGAAGTAGTTCGTCCGGTAACGGGGGCGGACCAGCTCGAAGGCGATCCCGGCGCGCTCCAGGGCGGCGGCCTCGAACGCCTCGGGGTCCTCGACGGTCTCGCCCGGGGCGAGCCGGTGCCAGGCCCAGTCCAGCAGCGCCGCGGCGAGGTACTCCACGGTCGCGAAGCCCTGGTTGAACTTCTCCGCGGCCCGCATCTTCTCCAGCAGCTCCGCGGGGACGGGCTCACCCGTCTCGTGGTGCCGGGCGAAGCCCTCCAGGATGGACGGCCAGGTCGCCCACATCTCGTTGACCTGCGAGGGGTACTCCACGAAGTCGCGGGGGACCGTGGTGCCGGAGACCCGGGGGAAGCGCACGTCGGAGAAGAGGCCGTGCAGGGCGTGGCCGAACTCGTGGAAGGCGGTGTTGACCTCGTCGAAGGTCAGCAGCGTCGGACCCTCCGCGGGCTTGGTGATGTTGAGGTTGTTCATCACCACGGGCAGTTCGCCGAACAGGCGGGACTGGTCCACCAGGTTGTGCATCCACGCGCCGCCCCGCTTGGTGGGCCGCGCGTAGGGGTCGAAGACGAACAGGCCGAGCGGCGACCCGCCGGCGTCGGCGACCTCGTAGACCCGCACGTCGGGGTGGTAGCCGTCCAGGTCGGGCCGGTCGGTGAAGGTGACGCCGTACAGCTCGCCGGCCGCGCGGAAGACGCCGTCCCGCAGCACCCGGTCCAGCTCGAAGTACGGGCGCAGCTCGGCGCCGTCGAAGTCGTAGCGGGCCTTGCGCACCTTCTCCGCGTAGAACGACCAGTCCCACGGCTCGAGGGCGAACCCGGCCTGCTCGCTCAGCGCCTCGGCCTCCCGCCGGGCGTTGGCCACGGCCGGGCCCACCAGCTTGCCGAGCAGCTCCTCGACAGCGGCGGTGGTCTTGGCGGTCTGGTCGGCGACGGAGTAGGCCGCGTGGTTCGGGAAGCCGAGCAGGGCCGCCCGCTCGGCGCGGAGCGCCGCCATCCTGGCCGCCAGCTCGAAGTTCTCCGGCGCCCGGTTCACCGAGAGCTCGTACAGCCGGCGGCGCGTCCCGCGGTCGGTCAGCTCGGCCAGGGCCGGCTGGTTGGTGAAGTTGAGCAGCGGCAGGACGTACCGGCCGTCCTTCTCGATCGCCTTGATCGCGCTCTCGGCGAGCCCGTCCAGCTCCTTGGCGTCCTCGACGACCAGGGCCGAGTCGGTGGAGGCCGCCAGCAGGTTCTGGGAGAAGGCCGTGGCGAGCGTGGAGAGCTCCTCGTTGAGGGCCCTCAGCCGCTCCTGCTCGGTCTCCGACAGCTCGGCCCCGGCCCGGACGAAGTCCTCGCGGTACTTCTCCAGCAGCCAGGCCTCCTCGGGGTCGTCGGTGGAGACCTGCTTGATCCGGGCGTAGAGCGCGCGGTCCAGGTGGATGGCGTCGGAGTGCTTGGTCAGCCGGGGGGCGATCTCCTTCTCGATCGCCCGGATGCCGTCGGTCGCGTCGGAGGAGGCCAGGCTGAAGAAGACGGTCGCGGTCCGTTTCAGGATCTGCCCGGAGCGTTCGAGGGCCTCGACGGTGTTGGCGAAGGTGGCCGGTTCGGTGCTGTCCGCGATCTCCGCCACCTCCCGCAGTTGCTCGGCCATGCCGCGTTCGAACGCGGGCAGGTAGTGCTCCTCGCGGATCTCGGCGAAGGGCGGCAGGCGGTAGGGAAGCGGGCTGGTCGTGAAGAAGGGGTTGGACGGGTTCACGGTCAAGGCGTGGGCTCCTCGCGTACGGATCACGGCGGATTGATCTCCTGAGCAGCGTTACACAGACGGGCCCCGCCGGGCACTCCGGCGTCACGAGGCGAGGTTCCGGGCGGGCCTCGGGCAATCGTTTTGGTCCTTGCGCTCAAGGTGGGCTATTCTTTCGGAGTCGCCAGGGCGCTCCGAAAGGAAAGTCCGAAGCGGTGGGGTATGGTGTAATTGGCAGCACGACTGATTCTGGTTCAGTTAGTCTAGGTTCGAGTCCTGGTACCCCAGCTGCGATCTCCTCGCGGAGATCGCTGCGGATCCGGTCCCCTCCGGATCCGATGACAGTGTGTAGGGTCCCGTCGTCTAGTGGCCCAGGACGCCGCCCTCTCAAGGCGGTAGCGCCGGTTCGAATCCGGTCGGGGCTACATCGCAGGACCCCTGGAAGCATCCGCTTCCAGGGGTTTTTCGCATTCTCAGGCCGACCCCTTGATTGGATAGTGGCGCTGTCTGATAATTGGGTACCATAGATATCCAATGGAGGTCTGTGATGATCACCCTGCTGGCGGACGGGCGCGAGGACACGATCGACGGTCTGGTGGTGCCGTACGGCGCGCCGGTGCTCGGCTGGGAGCGCAAGCCGCACGGCTGGTGCCGGGGTGAGGCGTGCATCCCGATCTACCGGCCGCTTCCCGACTGGCAGGAGACCGCCGGGTGAGAGTCCGGCGGCGGCGGGTGTGCAGCAGGGCCGCCGGGTGAAGCCCCGGGGCGGGAGCGTGCGGAGGGCCGCCGGGGGCGATCCCCGGCGGCCCTCCGCCCGGCGCGCTAGTTGCTGCCGGAGCGGGCCTTGAACAGCGCCCGCTTGGCGGCCTTGCCCACCTGCCGGTCGGGGTGGGCCTTGGCGATCGTCTCCAGCAGCTCCTCCAGGTGCGGGTGGGGGACCTTCCAGATGACGTCCAGCAGGCCGACCAGCATCGAGGCGGGGCCGATGTCGTCCAGGCTGCTGACGAACTCGGGGCGGCCGAGGCCGGCGGAGATGGTCAGCATGTCGAGGATCAGCCAGTGCGTGTCGGCCTGGGTCGGCGCGGGGACGTCCTCGACGCCCAGCTGGGCCAGGTGCGTGGCCGCGTAGGGGTGCAGGGACGGCTCGTCCAGGGCCCGGCGCCAGGCCGGCACGGCCACCTCGCCCAGCGAGCCGACCACGCTGGCCGCCTGGACGCGGACCAGCGCGTCCGCGTCGTCCTCCGCCGCGGCCGCCAGCAGCTCCTCGGCGGCCCGGGCGGGCTCGCGGAGCTCCATCCACGCGGCGAACTCGGCGTCGGCCTCCTCCTCGGGCAGCTCCGCGCTGAAGGCGAGCAGGTCCAGGGCCGTCATCGCGTCGATGGCGGGCCGGGCGTCCAGCTCGATGTCGGCCTCGTCCACCAGGTGGACGAGGCCCTCCATGCCCAGCGGCGTCAGCCGCACCTGGTCGTGCTCGACCTCGACCATGCCGTATCCCGACAGCCAGTCCAGCACCGGGTTGAGCGGGTCGCCGTACTGCGCGGTGGCGGCGTCCCAGGCCTCGGCGCCCAGGTCGTCGTACTCGGCGGCGGCCTCGGCCAGCTCGGTGCGGAGCTCGTCGAGGGATTTGGAGCCGGTCGCCAGCAGCACCCGGACCAGCAGCGCCCGGGTCAGCCCGGACAGCGCGATCGTGGCGTCCTCGTCGTCCAGCTCGGGGTCGCCGTAGTCGATCGAGTGCAGCCCGGCCAGCCAGGCGTCCAGGACGTCGTCGTCCTCCTCGAAGGGCCAGTCGGCGGTGTCGGGGTCGACGCTGACGGTGTCCTCGCCCTCGGGCTGGAGGAAGTCCAGGTCGATCGCGAGGTTCCAGACGTTCCACAGGGCGGGCACGGCGTCGGCCAGCCGGCCCTCCACCGCCTCCGGCACGGGGAACCCGAGGACGGCCAGCGCCTCGGCGATCTCGGCGTCGGTGAGCAGGTCCTCCTCGCCCACCCGGCGCTCGGTCCCGACCCAGACGGCCAGGTCCCGCGCCTTTGCGATCAGGACGGACCCGCGTGCCGCCCCGGCCAGCTCGGTGTCGGGGCGGAGCCGGATCGTGGGCAGCGCGGCGAGCCGGTCGGCGAACGGCTCGAAGTCGCCCAGGCCCTCGAACTCCTCCTCGTCGTACTCCTCGTCCTCGCCGTCCTCGCCGAGGAGGTCCTCCATCGCGTCGACGACGTCGTCCTCGATCTCGTCGAGCTCGGCCAGCATCTCCTTGAGCGGGGAGGAGCCCGCCGACAGCCGGGCGGTGTCCGACAGGTAGGCCAGGTAGGCGCGGACGGCGGGCACCAGTCCCTCCGCCGCGGCCTCGGGATCCTCCACCACCTTCGGCATCCGCTCCAGCAGCACCGTGCGCAGATCGGAGGTCCTCCAGCGGCCGACGTCGTCGGAGGCGATCAACCGGTGCCACAGGGCGACGGAGCCCACCAGGTTCGGATCGCTGCCGGGCGCGTTCTCACGGGCCCAGAGGATGAATTCTTGGAGCAGGGGACGCAGTTCAGCGGCGGCTGCCTCGATGCGATCTGTCACCCGCCCAGCCTAGGGGCCCGCAGGGGTGCTCGCCTCCTCATATCGGGTGGGCGACCGGCCGCGGTGCACGGTGTTCCGGCACGGTGGCCCGCCCGGCGTTCCGGCGCGGTGTTCCCGTACGGCTCAGCCGTTCCTGCGCATCGCCTCGGTGATGCGTTCGGCGGCGGCGACCACGGGGGCGGCGTGCAGCCGGCCGGGGGTGCGGGTGAGGCGCTCGATCGGCCCGGACACCGAGACCGCGGCGATCACCTTGCCGCCCGCGCCCCGTATCGGCGCAGAGACGCTGGCCACCCCCTGCTCGCGCTCGCCGACGCTGTGGGCCCAGCCCCGGCGGCGGACGCTCGACAGCGTGGCCGCGGTGAACTTGGCCCCGCGCAGGCCGCGGTGGAGGCGGTCGGGCTCCTCCCAGGCCAGCAGGATCTGCGCGGCCGAGCCGGCGAACATCGGCAGGGCCGAGCCGACGGGCACGGTGTCGCGCAGCCCGCTGGCCCGCTCGGCGGCGGCCACGCAGACGCGCTCGTCGCCCTGGCGGCGGTAAAGTTGTGCACTTTCTCCGGTCATGTCCCGCAACTGGGTGAGCACCGGTGAGGCGACGGCCAGCAGCCGGTCCTCGCCGGCGGCCGTGGACAGCTCCGAGAGCCGCGATCCCAGCACGAACCGGCCCTGCGTGTCGCGGGAGACGATGCGGTGGTGCTCCAGCGCGACCGCCAGCCGGTGGGCGGTGGGACGGGCCAGGCCGGTCGCCTGGACGAGCTGCGCGAGGGATGCCGGGCCGGCCTCGAGGGCGTTGAGCACCAGAACGGCCTTGTCGAGTACGCCGACTCCGCTAGAGTTGTCCATACACCGATACTGCCGTCTCGACATATGAGAAGGCAAGTCGGGCGACGACGCGCAGCGTCGCAACGAAAGGGAGGCGACAATGGGCCGCACGCTGGCGGAGAAGGTCTGGGAGCAGCACGTCGTGCGACGTGCCGAGGGAGAGCCCGACCTGCTCTACATCGACCTGCACCTCATCCACGAGGTGACCAGCCCGCAGGCGTTCGACGGCCTGCGCATGGCGGGGCGGACCGTGCGGCGGCCGGACCTCACCATCGCCACCGAGGACCACAACGTCCCGACCCTGCTCGGCCCGATCACCGACCCGGTCTCCAAGACCCAGGTCGAGACGTTGCGCAAGAACTGCGCCGAGTTCGGCGTCCGCCTGCACCCGATGGGCGACGCGGGCCAGGGCGTCGTGCACATCATCGGCCCGCAGTTCGGCCTGACCCAGCCCGGCATGACCATCGTGTGTGGCGATTCTCACACCTCGACGCACGGCGCCTTCGGCGGCATCGCGTTCGGCATCGGCACCTCCGAGGTGGAGCACGTGCTGGCCACCCAGACGCTGCCCGCCTACCGCCCCAAGACGATGGCCATCGAGGTCTCCGGCGAGCTGCCGGCCGGCGTCACGGCCAAGGACCTGATCCTGGCGATCATCGCGAAGATCGGTACCGGCGGCGGCCAGGGCTACATCGTCGAGTACCGCGGCGAGGCCATCCGCAAGCTCTCCATGGAGGGCCGGATGACCATCTGCAACATGTCCATCGAGGCCGGCGCCGCGCGGGCATGATCGCCCCCGACGAGACCACGTTCGCGTACCTGAAGGGACGGCCCCACGCCCCGGCCGGCGAGCAGTGGGACGCCGCCGTCGAGTACTGGAAGTCCCTGGCCACCGACTCCGACGCCGTCTTCGACGCCGTCGTGGAGATCGACGCCTCGACCCTGACCCCGTTCGTCACCTGGGGGACCAACCCCGGCCAGGGCGCTCCGCTGGGCACGGCCGTGCCGGTGCCCGAGGAGACCGACGACCCGGCGGCCGCCCGCCGCGCGCTGGAGTACATGGGACTCACCCCGGGCACCCCGCTCCGCGAGGTCGAGGTGGACACCGTCTTCGTCGGCTCGTGCACCAACGGCCGGCTGGAGGACCTGCGGGCCGCGGCCGAGGTGCTGCGCGGCCGCAAGGTCGTGACCCGGACGCTGATCGTCCCCGGTTCGATGCTGGTCAAGCTCCAGGCCGAGCAGGAGGGCCTGCACGAGGTGTTCAAGGCCGCCGGCGCCGAGTGGCGCGAGGCGGGCTGCTCGATGTGCCTGGGCATGAACCCCGACACCCTCGCCCCCGGCGAGCGCAGCGCCTCGACCTCCAACCGCAACTTCGAGGGGCGCCAGGGCAAGGGCGGCCGCACCCATCTGGTCTCGCCCGCCGTCGCCGCCGCCACCGCCGTCACCGGCAAGCTGACCGCCCCCGCCGACCTGGCCTAGGAGACACGACCATGGAAGCCTTCACCACGCACACCGGCCGGGCCGTGCCGCTGCGCCGCAGCAACGTCGACACCGACCAGATCATCCCGGCCGTCTGGCTCAAGCAGGTCAGCCGGACCGGTTTCGAGAAAGGCCTGTTCTCCGCCTGGCGCGAGGACCCGGACTTCGTCCTGAACCAGCCCGCCTACCAGGGCGCCTCGATCCTGGTCTCCGGACCGGACTTCGGCACCGGCTCCTCGCGCGAGCACGCGGTCTGGGCCCTGCAGCAGTACGGCTTCCGCGTCGTGATCGCGGCCCGGTTCGGCGACATCTTCCGTAACAACTCCACCAAGATGGGGCTGCTCCCGGTCGTGCTGCCGGCCGAGACCGTCGAGGCGCTGCAGTCGGCCGTGGAGGCCGACCCCGCCCTCGAGGTCACCGTCGACCTGGGGGAGCGCCAGGTGCGCTGGGGCGCCGAGTCCGCCGGTTTCGAGATCGACGACTACACCCGCTGGCGGCTGATGGAGGGTCTGGACGACATCGGACTGACCCTGCGCAACGCCGACGATGTGACGACGTACGAGAATGGTCGGCAGCCATGGCTGCCGACGACGGTCTGACCCGTTCAGAACGAGAGCTGGCGCGGCTGCTGCGCGAGGCGCACAGCCGCGTCCGCGTGCTGCCCGTGCCTCCGGAGACGCGGCAGCGCCTGGCCAAGCACCTGCTGGCCATCTGCGGAGCGGCCAAGCAGACCTGGATCGAGCGGCCACACGCCTGGAATCGTTCCTGATTGACCTCGATGACCTGGTTTCAGACACGCGGAGTGCTGGAAATATTGCGGAAGGTGATTGAGTCACACGCTTCCGTCCCCTAATTTCAAGCGGGTAAGGGTCTCTCGCTCCACCTGAGACCCCTCTCGGCGAAAAATCGGGTGAGACGGGCTTCCTGTCTTGAGACCCACTCCCGGACATCGGCAACAAGGGGCAATCTTCATGAACAAGAAAGAACTCGTCGACGCCATCGCGGATCGGGTGGGCGACAAGAAGACGGCCACCGAGGCCGTGAACGCCGTGCTCGACACCATCCAGAAGGCCGTCGCCAGCGGCGACAAGGTCTCCATCACGGGGTTCGGCGCCTTCGAGATGGCGCACAAGCCGGCCCGCACGGCCCGGAACCCCTCGACGGGCGCCGAGATCAAGGTGGCAGAGAGCTGGGCGCCGAAGTTCCGCGCCGGCTCCGACTTCAAGGACCTCGTCAACGAGGGCGGCAAGCGCGCCGCCAAGAAGTAGCACCCGCGGACAGGCGGCATCCGCCGAGCGGCGGACTCGCACATCGGGCGCCCGGATCCCCCATGGGACCGGGCGCTCGGCGTGTCCGGCGTCCGCGGGTCAGCTCGGCAGCGGGAACGTCGAGAGCGTCACGTAGGTGACCAGGCCGCCGTCCACGGAGATGTTCACCCGCTGGCCCGGCCTCAGCAGCCGGAGCGGCCCGGCGTCGAACGCCCCGGCGCCGAACGGGATCTCGGTCCCGTCGTCCAGGAACACCGACCCGGACCGGGTGGCGGAATCGAAGGTCCTCACCGTCGCCTGCACGCCCACCACCCTAACGCGGCCCGGTCTCCCCGCCCGCGGTTCGCGCCGCCTGCCGTACGGGGAAAAGGGTTTGACCGGCGCATCGCGGGCGGCGATCATTCACGGCTGTGCGGATCAGGGACGATAGTGCGGGAATGTGGCGGAACAGGTCGTTCCAGCTGTTCCTGGGCGCCGACGCGATCAGCCAGTTCGGGACCCAGGTCACCATCGTGGCCCTGCCGCTGGTCGCCCTGCTCACGCTGGAGGCGAGCCCTTTCCAGCTCGGCGTGCTCACCGCCGCGGAGACGGCCGCCTTCCTGCTCGTCGGGCTGCCCGCCGGCGTGTGGGCGGACCGGTTGCGGCGCCGCCCGATCATGATCTGGAGCGACCTGCTGCGGGGCGCGGCCCTGCTATCCGTCCCGGCCGCCGTGCTCCTGGACGCGCTCACCCTGCCGCACCTGTACGCGGTCGCACTGCTCATGGGCCTGGGATCGGTCTTCTTCGACGTCGCGCACATGAGCTTCCTGCCCTCTCTGGTCGGCAGGGACGACGTGCTGCGGGGCAACGGGGTCCTGGAGACGCTGCGCAGCACGGCGGTGCTCTCCGGTCCCCCTCTGGGCGGCGGACTGGTGCACGCGGTGACCGCGCCGGTGGCCCTGCTCGCCGACGGGGTCAGCTATCTGGCCTCGGCGCTGCTGCTCGGCGGGGTGCGGGTGCAGGAGGATCCGGCGCCGCCCGGGGAGCGGCGGCGGCTCCGGGAGGAGGTCGCCGAGGGGGTCCGGTACGTCGCCGGCCATCCGGTCCTGCGGCGCATCGCCCTGGTGGGCGCGCTGGTCATGCTCTCGAACGGCGTGTGGGCGGTCGCCCAGCCGTTCTTCCTGCTCGGGGTCCTCGACGTCGGTCCGGTGGGGTACGGCCTGCTCCTGGCGGCCGCGCCCGCCGGCTGGCTGGCGGGCGCGCTCCTCGCCGCCCGCGCCGCCGCCCGCTTCGGC
>NZ_CDRNDK010000137.1:0-14070 GCF_977012225.1 Planomonospora algeriensis
TGCCCGGCGCGCCCCGCGCCCGTCGGCCCCGCGCCCGCGGCCGGTCGGCGGCCGGGCGCCACGACCAGGAGCATCGCCGCGGCGATCAGCCCGCCGCCGAGCAGGACGCTCCAGGTGAGCGCCTCGCCGTAGGCGACGGCGGCCAGGGCGGTCACCCAGAGCGGCTGCGACGACAGGATCACCGCGGCGGGCACCGGCGGGAGGTGGGCCTGGCCGAAGGACCGGGCCAGGAAGCCGAGCGCGCACGCCACGACCGACAGGTGGCCCAGGATCGCCCAGTCCCCGGGGGTCCCGGGCAGGGTCAGGCCGTCCGGGACGGCGAGCAGGCCCGTCATCGCCGCGATGACGCCGAGCTGGATCACGGTGACCGCGTAGGCGTCCTGCCGTGCCCGGCCGGAGGCGCCGAGGACCAGCGTGTGCGCGGAGTACAGCACCGCGGCCAGCAGGGTGACGCCCAGTGCGGGCAGGGAGACGTCCTGCCCGGCGGTCCCGCGCAGGAGGGTGAAGGAGACCAGCGCGACCGCCGCCAGGGTCACCGCCCCCCAGGTCCGCCGCGACAGGCGGGTGCCCAGCACCGCCAGGCCGAGGATGGGGGTGATCACCACGTAGGAGCCGACCGTGAACCCGGAGACGGGCGAGGGCAGGTCGTGCAGCGCCACCGCCTGCGCGGTCTGCCCCACCCCGAACAGCAGGCCGAGCAGGATGCCGGTGGGCCAGGTCCCCTCGGGCAGCCCGCGCAGGCAGCCGGGGCGGAGCGCGAGCAGCACCAGCGCGGCGAGGCCGTACCGCTCGGCCAGCAGGTCGGCCACCGGGACGCGGTCGATGAGGTCCTTCATCAACGGGAAGGCCGATCCCCAGGCCGCGCTGACGAACAGCAGGAGCGCGGCCCCCAGGACTGGCCGGGACGCTGACGACATGGGCGCTGCCATACGGGAAGGGTGGCATCACCCGGAGCCGCCGGAAGCCGGTTGTCCGGCCTGGGGGGTGGGCTGAATACAACCCTGAGGGAAGGACGCACCTCCCGCGGGCGACAGACGCCACCCCGGGGCGACGAAAAGGGCCCTCCGTTCTGAAAGACCTCAGTTTTCCGGCCTTTCCGCCTTATTGGATTCTCCGTACAATTACGGTGCAGGAGATCCGAGAGGAGACCGCATGACACCGACGCCGAGCACCACCGCGGACCGGGAGCGCGACCGGGCGGTCGCGGAGAGGCGGGCCTACGAGGCGGTCGTCGAACGCCTCTCCAAGGCCTCGGTCGACAAGCACTGGGAGCCCTACGTCGACATCCCCTGGGACGATCCGGACTTCCTGGTCCGCCAGGACGACCCCCGCTGGGAGCTGCCCGGGATCGACCGGCTCGGCGGCTGCGCGTGGTACCGCGCGCAGCCGCCGGAGGTCCGCGCGAGGATCGGGCTGTGGCGGGTGGCGACCGCCATGAAGATCGGCCTGCAGTTCGAGAACCTGCTCAAACGCGGCCTGCTCAACTACGCCTACCGGCTGCCGAACGGCTCCCCCGAGTTCCGCTACGTCTACCACGAGACGATCGAGGAGGGGCATCACGGGATGATGTTCCAGGAGTTCGTCAACCGGACGGGACTCCCGATCCGCGGCATGCCCGGCCCGCTCAGCCTGCTCTCCCAGATCACGCCCTGGATCCCGCTGATCTCCACCGAGCTGTTCTTCGTCTTCGTGCTCGGCGGCGAGGACCCCATCGACCACGTGCAGCGCAAGGCGCTGCGGGAGGGGCAGATCAAGCACCCGCTGGAGGAGACCATCATGCGGATCCACGTCGCGGAGGAGGCCCGGCACATCTCCTTCGCCCGGCACTACCTGCGCCGCCGGGTCCCCCGCCTGCCCCGCCCGCACCGCTTCCTGCTGGGCCTGGTCTCCCCCGTCGTCCTGGGCGTCATGGCCCGTATCATGCTCTCGCCGCCCGGATCGATGATCAGGGCGTTCCGCATCCCGGACGACGTCGTCCGAGAGGTCTACACCGACAACCCCCACATGGCGCAGGAGATCCGCGACTCGGTCGCCAGGACCCGTGAGCTCTGCGCCGAGCTGGGCATGATGAACCGCGTCCAGCGGAGGGTCTGGAAGGCCATGGGGATCTACGACGAGCCCGCACGGAAGGCGGCCGCATGATCGAGCGAGACGGGGAGCCGGACGGCGGTGTCCCGGCCCGCCGGGGCCGCAGGACCGCGATCGTGACCGGGGGCGCGTCCGGCATCGGCCGGGCCGTCTCCCGGGAGCTGGCCCGGCGCGGCGTGCACGTCGTGGTCGCCGACCTCGACGGGCCGGGCGCCGGGCGCGCGGCCAAGGAGTTCGGCTGCGCGGGCGCCGAGGTCGACGTCACCGATCCGGAGGCCGTACGCGCGCTCGTCCGGGGGGTGCGGGACGAGCACGGGCGGCTCGACTTCGTCTTCAACAACGCCGGGATCGCGGTGGGCGGCACCACCGACGAGCTCACCCTCGACCACTGGAACCGCACGATCGACGTGAACCTGCGCGGGGTGGTCCACGGCGTGCACGCCGCCTACCCGATCATGATCGAGCAGGGTTTCGGGCACATCGTCAACACCGCCTCGCTGGCCGGGCTGACCCCCGCCCCGCTGATGCTCCCCTACACCGCGACCAAGCACGCCGTGGTCGGGCTCTCCCTGGCGCTGCGGGCCGAGGCGAGGAGGCACGGCGTGCGGGTGAGCGCGGTCTGCCCGGGGTTCACCGACACCCCGCTGCTCGACCACGCCAATCCGGGCCTGCCGCAGACCGCCACGGGCGCGGGCGCCCGCCTGGCCGCGGTCCGGGCCCAGGGGCGGCTCTACTCCGTCGACGCGCTGGCCGGCGACATCATGCGGGGCGTGGCCCGGAACAAGGCCCTCATCGTGGCCCCGGCCTCGGGCCGGCTGATCTGGCGCGGGGTACGGCTCTCACCCGCGGCCGCGGTCCGGGTGGTCTCCCTGGTCATCGGGCGGGCCCGCGGCTGAACGGGCGGTGTGCGGCCGGACCGGAGGAAACGGGCGGGAACCTCCGGACCGGCCGCGGCTCAGTGGGCGAGCCCGACGTACTCGAACCAGTCGAAGTCGGCCGTGTTCCCGCCGTTCCCGCCGTTCCCGCCGTTCCCGCCGTTCCCGCCGTTCCCGGAGTCTCCGCCGCTCCCGAAGTCCGCGCCGTTCCCTCCCGCGGCGTACATGCCGACGTAGGCGCCGGTGAAACCGCCCGCCACGGTCGAGCTCAGCAGGCGCCCGTCCACCGCGTCCCCCACCGGCAGCCACTCGCCCGGGGCCGTGGCGCAGCGCATGCGGTACTCCTGGCCCCGCGCCTCGATCCCCAGCAGGATCCGGCCGGCGGGCACCGCAAGGCGAGCCGTGACCTCCTCCTTCCCGCCCTCGCGGCGGACCACTTCCAGCCCCCGCTCGGTGAGCACGTAGCGGATGTGGAAGTCGTCGTTCTGCACCAGCACCAGTCCCGCGCACTCACCCGGGCCGGGGGCGAAGTCGAGCGAGGCGTGCACCGCGAAGTCCCGGTGCTGCTGCCGCCGCGCCACCAGGCTCGGGTTCCCCCGCTCGCAGAGCGTCTGCGGGCGGACCCGCAGCCGCAGGTGCCCGGGACGCTCGGTCAGGCTCCAGTACGGCTCGCGCGGCGTGCGCAGGTGGTTCCAGCACGGCGCCAGCCGCGGTGCGTCGAAGTGGTCGCAGGCGGGCTCGGCGGGCCAGCGGTGCTCGGGCAGGTCCGGGGCCGGGCCGTACGGCTCGACCCGCGACACGAGCGGCCAGCCGTCCTCCCAGCGGACCGGCGTCAGGAAGGTCTCCCGGCCCAGGTTGTAGTGGTAGCCGCCGTAGGGGCGCATGGCGAGCAGGACCATCCACCACTGCCCGTCCGGCGTGCGGACCAGGTCGGCGTGGCCGGTGCCGGTGATCGGGTGGTCGCGGCCCAGGTCGCGGTGGGTGAGGATGGGGTTGCGCGGGTTGCCCCGGTAGGGGCCGGTCACCCGCTCCGACCGCGCGACCGTGACCGCGTGGTCGATGTCCGTGCCGCCCTCGGCGATCATCAGGTAGTAGCGGCCGTCCACCTTGTACAGGTGGGAGGCCTCCGGCCAGACCGCGTCCCGCAGCGCGCCGGTCCAGAGCACGTGCTCCGGCCCGGTCAGGGTCATGGACGCGAGGTCCAGCCCGCGCAGGAAGACCTCGCCGAGGCCGTCGTCGCCGATCGGCCGGTTGGCGGTGACCCACGCTCTCCCGTCGTCGTCGAAGAAGAGCGACGGGTCGAAGGCCCTCGGCAGGTCCAAAAGGTACGGATCGCTCCACGGCCCCGCCGGGTCGGTCGCGGTGACCACGAAGTTCTCCAGCCCGTCCACCAGCGTGGTGATCATGTAGAACACGCCGTCGTGGTGGCGGATGGTGGGGGCGTAGATCCCGCCGCTCGGCCGGATCCCGTCCAGCGGCAGCTGGGACGGGCGGTCCAGCACGTGCCCGAGCTGCCGCCAGTTCACCAGGTCGCGGCTGTGGAAGACCGGCACGCCGGGATACCACTCGAAGCTGGAGGTGACCAGGTAGTAGTCCTCTCCCACCCGGCAGATCGACGGGTCGGGGTGGAACCCGGGGATGACGGGGTTGGCGAACGTCCTCACGTGCCCTCTTCCGCTTTCTCGTACTGTTCCCCGGCTCATCGGCCGAACCCGAGCACGCCCCAGCGGGCGGTGCTGAGATAGGCCAGGCCGGTCGGGTCGCTCCAGGTCACCGCGGCGGTACGGCTCGCGCCCGTCGCGTCGTTCACCTGGACGTCGAAGCCCAGCAGCGCGTCCCCGCCGAGGGCGGCGGTCGGCAGCTCGATCGTGGCCTCCACGACGTACCCGCCGGGCACCTTGAGGACCGCGCTCGTCAGGTTGCCCTCGATGGCGGCGGGGTCCAGGGGGCCGCCGACCGTCCGCCTGCCGGTGAAGGAGATCCGGTACTGGCCGTCGTCGTCGCCGTAGCCCTTGGTCTTGCCATTGTCGGCGTCCACGAAGATCTCCACCGAGTCCTGCTGCCAGGCGTCGGGGGACTCCTCGCTGAGCTGCGGGTCGCTCACCCGGGCCAGCACGTGCAGGCGCCCGGCGTCCCACAGCGCGCGCACCCGGGCGGTCGCTCCGGCCGAGCCCTGGATCCAGGTCGCGGTCCGGATCTCGGGCGCCTTGGCCCACACGGCGTCCACGACGCCGTCGATCTTCGGTGTGCCCCGGACCGCCGTGGTCGTGCGCACCGCCGGGACGGGGGTCATCTCGCCCGCCCAGACCAGGGTGTCCTGCGAGGAGGCGTCGCGGACGGTCAGCCGGACCCCGCCGGCGCCGGAGGCCCCCGCGGGCAGCAGCGCCTCGACCCGGTAGCCGCCGGAGGTCTTCCCGACGTGCGCCCGCAGCCCCTTGGCGTGCGGGCCCTTGGCGTGCGAGCCGGTGCGCCGGATCACGTGGTCGGTTCCGCCGACCGTCACGGTGACGGCGTCCTGCCCGTCCCGTGAGGGGTCGGTCACCTCGGCCAGCACCGACAGGCCCTTGGCGGAGCGGCGGAACTGGATCCCCGCCGACAGGTCGCCGTTCCTGGCCAGGAGCACGTCGGGCAGCAGATCCCACTCCCGGTCGCGCCTGCCGTCGATCTTCGGCGCGCCTTCGGGCACCTCGACGTCGTGGACCAGGGGCTCCAGCCTGGCCGGGTCGACCACGCCCCAGTAGGCGGGCTTGGCCTGCAGCCGGTCGTCGAAGAGCAGCGGCGCGTTGAGCCGGGTGATGGGGAAGGTCGACAGCCAGGTGTCGTCGTCGGCCAGTCCCCAGAGCGTGACGGAGCTCAGGTGCCCGCTCTGCCTGCGGAAGACGTCGAAGATCTCCTTGTACCGGTGCCCCTGCGCCAGCAGGACCTCGGCGGGGATCTCGGTGTAGGACTGCACGAAGTCGGGGTAGACGCTGACGTCCAGCTCGGTGACCTGCTGGTCGACACCGAGACCGGCGATCAGCTCGATGGTCTTCTCGATCTCCGAGGCGTGCGGCTGCTCGATGTTGACGTGCAGCTGGTGGCCGACGCCGTCGATCGGCACGCCCTCGGCCCTGAGCTTCTTGACCAGCTCGTACAGGGCCCGGCGCTTGCGCGGGAACTCGGTGTTGTAGTCGTTGATGTAGAGCTTGGCGTCCGGGTCGACCTCCCTGGCCACCCGGAAGGCGGTGCGGATGTAGTCCAGACCGGTGGCCTGGAACCACTTCGACCGGCGCAGGCCGTCCGGCTGGTTCTCGTCGACGACCTCGTTGACGACGTCCCAGGCGTACAGCCGGCCCTTGTAGCGCCCGGCCACGGCCCGGATGTGGTTCTCCAGCCGGCGCAGCACGTCGGCCTTGGTCCCCTCGAACACCCAGTCGGGCGTCTGGCTGTGCCAGGCGAGGGTGTGGCCGCGCGCCTTGAGGCCGTTCGCGTGGGCGTGGTCGACCAGGTGGTCGCCCTCGGCGAAGGTGAACTCGCCCTCGCGCGGCTCGGTGGCGTCCCACTTGAGCTGGTTGCCCGGGGTGACGCTCTCGAAGTGCCTGCGCAGCAGCTCGCCGTGCTCGCCGAGCGTCTGGGCGCGCTGTACGGCGGTGCCGACGGTGAAGCCGAGGACGTCCTTGAGCGCGGGGATGTCGCGCTGGATCGGCACCGCCGGGACATGGACCAGGGTGAAGTCGTCCACGGCGAACGGCGTGGTGTCCGCGGCCGACTCGACGTACACCGCCAGGAAGTCGACGTCGTGGCCGAGCGTGTAGGCGCCCTTCAGCTCGGTCCACTGACCGGCCGCGACCTCGCGGGGCGCGGCGATCTGGTCGTAGC
Organism: Planomonospora algeriensis; assembly: GCF_977012225.1. Taxonomy (NCBI): domain Bacteria; kingdom Bacillati; phylum Actinomycetota; class Actinomycetes; order Streptosporangiales; family Streptosporangiaceae; genus Planomonospora; species Planomonospora algeriensis. The sequence continues at coordinate 6,822 of NZ_CDRNDK010000137.1, forward strand.
TCGGCGTGTCCCCGCTGCGCCGTTCGATCGACAGCCCCAGCGAGGTCGCCGCCTCGGGGCGCACCCAGATCGAGGCCGTGTACTTGGCCCCCTTGGCCATCACCGGCAGGACGTCGAGCGCCGGCCCGTCCCAGGAGGCGGAGCGGTCCGACACGGCCAGGCCGTACCCTCCCTGGCGCGCGGCGGAGGGGGTGACGGCCAGCGTGGCGGCGGCGCGCGTCCGCCAGCCCTGGGCGGTGCCGGTCTCGAAGTCGGTGCTCGTCCCGTTCCCGTCGCCGGAGCCGGGCTCCTCGGTGATCATGACGTCGTCGAGGCGGTAGGCGGCGGCAGGGTCGGAGCTCTCGGCGTACAGCTGCAGATCGGCGGAGGCGCCGGTGAAGGTGTACCTCCCCGACAGCTCCACCCATCCGGCGTCACCGACGGTGGCGGCGGCGACGCGCTCGTAGACGGTGTCCCCTCCGTCGGGGGTGCGCTGCACGGTCAGCGCGATCGTGCTCTCCCCCGCCACGGCGCGGGCGAAGGCGGTGACCATGTAGGTCCGCCCTTCGGCGAAGTGCGGCGCGACGGCCGCGCCGTGCCAGTTCTCGCTACGGCCGGTGACCAGCAGCGAGGCCGTCCCGGAGCGCGCGAGTTCGGACGAGGCGGTCACCGAGACCCCGTCGCCGCGAGGTCCCCACCCCTGCGTGCCGGATTCGAAGTCGTACGTCACCGGCTGCGCGGCGTGCGCCGGTCCGGGGACGGCGACGAGCGTCGTCAGGCACAGCAGGGCGGCGGTCAGCCAGGAGCGGAGGGAGATCATGGGGGGTGCTCTTCTCTCAGCGGAGGGGACTCGGCCGGGGGGGTTCGGCGGGCGGGGCTCAGCCGGCGATGTTCGCGGTGAGCAGCTCGATGAGCGGCTCGCGGCGGACACAGGACCGCAGGGCGAACGAGTCGGCCAGGGCGACCAGCTCGTCGTCGGACAGGCCCTTGAACAGCGCGGCGTACTCCGGCAGCAGCGCCTGCGCGACGAGGATGTGCCGGATCAGGTCGTCGGTCTGGTAGCGGGCGCCCCACGGGTAGGGGTCCCACTCGGGGAACTCGGTCTCCACCAGCTGGTGCAGCGGCGCCAGCACGTCGGCCGACTCCTCCATCGTGGAGCCCCACCGGTCGGCGCCCAGGCGCGTCTTCTTGGCGATGAAGTCACCGAAGCGCCGCAGGTACGGCCCGGCGGGGTCCGCGCTCACCAGGCCCTGCAGGCCGACGTCCTTGTAGGTCCACAGCGCCCAGCCGGCCTGGTGCTCGTCGAAGATCTCCAGCTGGTCGGTGAGGATCTGGTAGCGCTGCGCGTCGATCTCGGGGTCGCCGGTGTAGACGGGGCCGAACTCGCCCACCCAGATCGGCGTGCCGGTCTCGCGCTGGAAGGCGGTGCGCCGCTCGAAGGTCCGCACCAGCTGGTCGCGGTCCACCCACTCGCCGCGGGTGTAGCCGGGGTACGGCCCGCCGTGCGCGAAGCCGGCCAGGGCGTAGTCGTGGCAGACGAAGACGGTGTTCTCGTAGACCTCGCGGAAGACCGAGAAGTCGGTGGAGTAGGTGTTGCCGTCCAGGAAGAGCACGTGGCCGGGGTCGACGGCGCGCAGCGCCTTGACCAGCCGGTCGTAGAACGGGCCGACCACCTTGCCGCTGGGGTCGCCGGGCTCGTTGACCGGGTTGTAGCCGGCCACGTAAGGCTGGTCGCGGTAGCGGTCGGCGATCGCCTCCCACAGGTGCACCACGCGGTCCTGGAAGTGGCGGTGCTGCCAGAACGCGGCGACGTGGGTGGGGTTGTCGGAGTGCCAGTGCTGGTTCTGCGACCCGGGTACGGCGTGCAGGTCCAGCACGCTGTAGATGCCGCGCTCGGCGAGCAGGCCGATGACGCGGTCGAGGTGGCGGAAGCCGCGCTCGTCGATCTCGAACGGCCGGTCGTCGGACTCCAGGTGCCGGTAGTTGAACGGGATGCGCACGCAGTTCATCCCGGCGGCGGCCAGCAGGTCGGCGTCCTCGGGGCCGAAGAAGGAGGTCAGCAGCCGCTCGAAGAACAGCTCCGCCCGGTCCTCCCCGATCGCCTCACGCACCGAGTTCCGCATCCCGGCCTCGTTGGCCGGGTAGCCGGTAATGAAGTTCTCCATGTTGAGCCAGCCCCCGAGGCCGACTCCACGCAGCCTCACCGGAGTGCCTGCCGAGTCGACGAGTTGGGATCCGGAGACACGCAGAGTCATCAAATCTCCCTTATCACGGAGAGTAGAGATGTTGTGAAAGTTTCATTGAACTTCCGAATGTTTCGTTCTCGGGCGAGGATAGGTAATTGCCCGTTATGCGTCAATACGGCCATGGAAGCGCTCCCAGTGACGGGTGCCACAGGGGGAGGAAACTCCGAAACTTTTCGGGTACACTCCGTGCCATGCCAACCAAGAAGCGGGTGACGATCGCACTGATCGCCGAGGAGGCCGGCGTCTCCGTCCCCACGGTGTCCAAGGTCATCAACGGCCGTCCGGAGGTCGCACCGGAGACCCGCCAGCGGGTGGAGCGCCTGCTCCACCTGCACGGTTACCAGCGCCGGGTCGGCCAGGCCGACGGTCCCGCGGGCCTGGTCGACCTGGTCTTCTCCGAGATCGAGAGCCCCTGGGCCATGGAGATCGTGCGCGGCGCCGAGACCGCCGCGCGCGAGGCCGGGGCCAGCGTCGTGATCTCCGTACTGCACACCCACGCCGGGCCCGGCCGCGACTGGCTGGAGCGCATCGCGGCCCGGCGAACCGACGGGGTGGTCATCGTGGCCTCCCGGCTCTCGGCCGGCCTGCAGCGCCAGCTCAGCGCCCGGTCGATGCCGTTCGTCGTCGTCGACCCCGAGGGCGAGCCCCCGCCCAACGTCGCCTCGGTGGGCGCCACCAACTGGAACGGCGGGCTGGCCGCCACCCGGCACCTGCTGGAGCTGGGGCACCGCCGGATCGGGATCATCGGCGGCCCGGCCGACATGCTGTGCAGCAGGGCCAGGATCGACGGCTACCGGGCCGCGCTGGAGACCGCCGGCGTCACCGTGGCCCCGGAGCTGATCCGCCGCGGCGACTTCCTGGTGGACTCCGGCCGCGATCAGGGCCGCGAGCTGCTCGCCCTGGACGACCCGCCCACCGCCGTCTTCGCCGGCAGCGACCTGCAGGCGTTCGGCGTGCTGGAGGCCGCCCGGCAGCGGGGGCTGCGCGTCCCGGAGGACCTCAGCGTGGTCGGCTTCGACGACCTGCCCCTGGCCCAGTCGGCCTGGCCCTCCCTGACGACCGTCCGCCAGCCGCTCCAGGAGATGGCCGCCCTGGCCACCCGCATGGTGGTGGCCTCCGGGCCGGGCGCCCCGGAGGCCAAGCGCGTGGAGCTGGCGACCGAGCTCGTCGTCCGGGAGAGCACGGCCCCGCCCCGCCGCTGAAGGGACCCCTCCGGAGGCGCGCTCCCCGGCCTCCGGAGGGGAGTGTGAGAGCCCGCCCGGAGAGGTCCCCGGGAGGGCCGCGAAGGGGCGCGCCCCGCCGGCCGCCCGGCCCGCGATGAGGCGCGCCGCCCGCTCACTCCTCAGCCCTTCGTCGCCCCGGCCGTGAGGCCGCTGATGAGCTGGCGCTCGGCGACGGCGTAGAACCCCAGCGCCGGCAGCATCGCCACGATGACGTAGGCGAGGATCTTGGCCGTGTCGGTGGAGTACTGGCCGCTGAACTGCTGGACGCCCACCGGGATCGTCCACCACTCGGGGCTGTTGAAGACGACCAGCGGCAGGAAGAAGTTGTTCCAGCTGTTGACCACCGCGAGCACCGAGACCGTGGCGATGGCCGGTCGGGCCATCGGCAGCAGGATCCGCCAGAAGAACCCGAACGCGCTGCAGCCGTCGAGCGTCGCCGCCTCCTCCACCTCTCCCGGGATCGTCCGGAAGAACCCCCGCAGGATGACGATCGTCACCGGCAGGGCGAAGGCGGCCTGGGGCAGGATCACCCCGAGCGGGTTGTCCAGCAGGCCCATCGCGCGCAGCAGCACGAACAGCGGGAGGATCGCCACCGCGAAGGGGAACATCAGCCCCATCGTGAACAGGGTGAACAGCAGCTCCCGCCCGCGGAAGGCGAACCGGGCGAAGACGAACCCCGCCAGGGCCGCCGTGGCGACCACGATGACGGCCGTGGTGATCGCGATGAACGTGCTGTTGCCGACCTGGCGCCAGAAGTCCGGCGAGGCCAGGACGTCGGTGTAGTTCGAGACCACCCACGGCGACGGCAGGCCGAACGGGTTGGTCGACAGCTGCTGGTTGCTCTTGAAGCCGCCGAGCACGCCGTACCCGATCGGGACGATGATCAGCGCCCCGATCGCGATCACGATCGTGTGCAGTCCCAGGTGCCGGAGCCTGCGCTGCGTCCTCGCCCGCTCGCGGCTGCTGATGTGGCTCATCGCTGGTCTCGCATTCCGGTGATCGCCCCTTCGGTGTCACGCCGCAGGACGAACCTCTGGTAGCCGAGCGCGAAGACCAGGCTGATGAGGAACATCACGACGCTGATGGCGCTGGCGTAGCCGACCTGGTAGCGCCCGAAACCGAAGGTGAACATGGTGATGGCCATCGTCTCGGACGAGTGGATGGGCCCGCCCTCGGTGAGCACCCAGACCAGGTCGAACAGCTGGATGGCGCCGATGATGGACAGGAAGGCGCTGATCCGGATCGTCGGCCCCAGCAGCGGCAGCGTCACGTGGCGGAAGACCTTCCAGCCGGTCGCCCCGTCCAGCTGGGCGGCCTCGATCAGCTCGTTGGGGATGCCCTGCCGTCCGGCCAAGTACAGGATCATGTGGAAGCCGAAGTACTTCCAGGTCATGACGATGAACACCGAGTACATGACGCTCGAGGGATCCGACAGCCAGGTGGAGCTCAGCTCCTCCAGCCCGATCATGCTCAGCATCTCGTTGGCGAGGCCGCGCTCGGGCGAGAAGAACATCGTGAACAGCACCGCGGTGATGACCTCGGACAGCACGTACGGCGCGAAGAACAGCAACCGGTAGAAGGCCCTGCCGCGCATGGGCTGGTTGAGCAGCAGCGCCAGCCCCAGGGCGAGCGGCAGCTGGACCACCAGCGAGAGCACGATCAGCACCAGGCCGCGCCACAGGTCCCCGAGGAACACCGGGTCCTCGAACATCCGGGTGAAGTTGTCCAGCCCGATGAAATCGGTCGGCAGCCCGCCGAACCCGTTCCACTTGAACACGCTGGCGTACGCGGCGAGCAGGATCGGCGCCAGCACCAGCAGGACGAACAGCACCAGCGCCGGGAGCAGGAACAGCGTGATCGTCATCAGCGTGCGGCGCCGGTTCCTGCGGCGGCCGGCCGCGCCGCCGCCGTCGGATGAGGGCCGCGCTCGGCGGGGTCCCGGCTGCGCCGGACGCTTGTCCGCCGCCAGGGTCTCCGGTTTCATCGGTTCTCCCCGATCGGGGGGCCGGGCAGGCGCCCGGCCCCTTCCTTCGTCTTCACTCGGTCGTCACTCCGACTTCGCCGCCGTCGTGATGTCGGCGACGACCTGCTCCGGAGTCTTCGACCCGGCGATGAGCTCGGCCACGCTGTCGTTCACCTGCTGGCCGACGGCCGGCGGGTAGGCCTGGTCGAGGTAGAGCTGGTAGCCGGTGGCCTTGTTGAGGCTCTCCGTCACGAGCTTGGCGTGCTGGTCCGTGACCGCGTCCTCGGTGCCCTTGACCGCCGGGAAGATGGCGCCCGTCTTGACACCCTTGCGGTGGTTGTCGGGCTCGGAGATGAACTTGAGGAAGTCGATCGCCTCCGGGGGCGCGTCGGCACCGACGGCGACACCGCCGCCGCCGCCGAAGGCTTCCGTCGCCGAGCCCTTGCCGCCCTCGACCGCCGGGAACGGGAAGAAGCCGAGGTCCTCGCCGAGGTCCTTGGAGGTGTCCCGCTGGACGCTGGGGGCCCACTGGCCCATCAGCTCCATCGCGGCCTTGCCGTTGCCGATCGTGGCGGCCTGGCCGTCCGGCTTGTCGTAGTCGGCGCCCAGGAAGCCCGGCTGGAACGGCTCGAGGGCGGTCAGTTCCTTGAGCTTCTGGCCCGCCGTCACGAAGTCGGGGTTCTCGAACGACTTGGTCTCGGCCGCCTGCTTGAGCGCGTCCAGGCCCGCCACGCGCATGGCCAGGTAGGCCCAGTAGTAGTGGCCGGGCCACTTGGCCTTGCCCGCCAGGGCGATCGGGGCGATCCCGGCCGCCTTGAGCTTCTTGACGTCGTCGAGGAACTCGGTCCACGTCGCCGGCGGCGCGTCGATGCCGGCCTTGGCGAAGAGCTTCTTGTTGTACCAGAAGCCGACCATGCCGAGGTCGTGCGGGACGCCGTACGTCTTGCCGTCGATCTGGTAGGCCGACAGGGCGACCGGGGAGAGCGTGTCGGACCAGGAAGAGATGTCGGAGGTGATGTCCTTGACCAGACCCGCCTCGACCTGCTGGGCCAGCACGCCGCCGCCCCAGGTGTGGAACAGGTGCGGGGCCTTGCCCGACTGGGTGACCGTCGTGAGCTTCGACTTGAAGTTCTCGACGTTCATCGCGTTCACCTTGATGGTGACGTTGGGGTGCTTGGCCTCGTAGTCCTTGACCAGCCCGTTCCAGACGCCCAGCATGGGGTCGATGTTGTGGATGGTCCACCACTCGACGGTGACCTTGCCCCCGGAGGAGGCGCCCCCGCCCGATCCCGCGTTGTTGCTCTCCTGGCCGCCGCCGCACCCCGCAAGGAGTAGCGCGGCCGCCGCCAACGTCACCACACTTCGCCGATTGAACGACTTCACAGTGGTCTTCCTTCCTCTGCCGTCGCTACCGCAGATGTGATCCGCTGCCCGCGGATGTGATCTCTGAAAGTTTCATCGCGTTGCCGATAGTTTCTAGAGATGGCGCTGAGGTTACATTGGCTTTTCCGCGGTATCAACGGCCGTCTTCACACCGTTATCTAGAGGTTTGCGGGAGAGATCCGTTGACACGCCTCCCCGGAGAGCTTGCGGTACGGGGCGCGAAAAAATCTCGCAAATCTTAAGAAACTTTCGGATAGCGAGGGCCCGCCTGTCGCGAGCTCGCGCGACGTGCCTGGTGGAGGGCCTGATCGGAGGTCGTCCCACGGCGGCCCGGATCCGCCCGCGCCCGCGGCCGCGACTACGGAAAGCGCGTTCCGCAGCGCGGCGGACGCGGCGGTGAGGCCCGCCTTCCGGGCAGGGCGCGCCCGGCCGCCGTCGCCCCGGCCGCCGCTCCC
>NZ_CDRNDK010000138.1:0-14048 GCF_977012225.1 Planomonospora algeriensis
GGAGGTGTCGCGGGTGAACAGGTGGTTGGGCAGCGGCGGCAGGACGAAGCCGTCCATGTCCAGCGTGTGGAAGGCGACGCTGCGGGGTTCGGGGGACAGCTCCAGGAACTCGCGCTTCGTCAGGCCGCCGGTGAGGTAGGACTGCAGTTCCGCCGGGTCCATCGCGTCGAGAGTGTTGCGGACGGCGTCGGTGGCCAGCGGCCCGAACCAGCGGGGGTCCACGATGCCGTCGAGGATGTGCCTGCGCGCCTCGGGGACGGCCACCGTCTCGCGGAGCAGGTCCGACAGCAGGTGCACCGTGATGCCCCGGTCCCGCAGGACCCGCTGCCACTCCTGGTGCTCCTCCACCGCGCGCTGCACCCACAGCACGTCGTCGAAGAGGAACCCGTCCTTGTTGGAGGGGGTCAGCCGCTTCAGCGCCAGGTCCGGCTCGTGCAGGACGACCTGCCGGAGCCGGCCCACCTCCGAGCCGACGTGAAAGGCCATGGCGGTCTCCTCGGTCGCGCGGGACGGTCCGCGGAAGGGGATTCCCGGGCGGAGAGGGGCGAAACCAGGTGTCCCCGGCGAGACGGGGCCGGTCGAGGACGTCGAGGTGATTGGCCGCTTTGATCAGGTTTTGTCGCTATTGGTGTGATAAACGCCCGATTCTGAGTGGCCGTCCTCCTGCTGATACCTTGAGGGCGTCGACTTCCTTTAAGACCCGTCCCGTGAGGCGGGAAAGGTGGTGTTCTCTTGACCGACGCCGTTTCGCATGCCCGCGATCAGATCCGCGGCCCCGCGCACGCCGTCCTCGAAGGCCCCGACATCAACCGGGCGCTGATCCGCATCTCCCACGAGATCCTCGAACGCACCAAGGGCGGCCAGGACGTCGTCCTGCTCGGGATCCCCACACGCGGCGTCCACCTGGCCCGCCGCCTGGCCGAGCACATCCGGCAGTTCGAGGGCCGCGCCGTCCCGGTCGGCTCCCTCGACATCACGATGTACCGCGACGATCTGCGCACCAAGCCCGCCCGGCCGCTCGGGCGCACCGAGCTCCCGGCCGACGGGGTCGACGACAGGACGGTCGTCCTGGTCGACGACGTGCTCTACTCCGGCCGCACCGTCCGGGCCGCGCTCGACGCGCTGGGCGACCTGGGCCGCCCGCGGGCCGTACAGCTCGCCGCGCTGGTGGACCGCGGCCACCGGGAGCTGCCCATCCGCGCCGACTACGTGGGCAAGAACCTCCCCACCTCCAAGAGCGAGATCGTCAAGGTCTACCTGGAGGAGAACGACGGCCGGGACGCGGTCGTGCTGCTGAAGGAGGGCGACAAGTGAGACGGCACCTCATCTCGGCGGCGGACCTGAGCCGCGACGACGCCCTGCTGATCCTGGACACCGCCGACGAGCTGGCGAAGATCTCCGAGCGCTCCATCAAGAAGCTGCCGACCCTGCGCGGCCGCACGGTGGTGAACCTCTTCTTCGAGGACTCCACCCGGACCAGGATCTCGTTCGAGGCCGCGGCCAAGCGCCTGTCCGCGGACGTGATCAACTTCTCCGCCAAGGGCTCCAGCGTCTCCAAGGGCGAGTCGCTCAAGGACACCGCGCTGACCCTGGAGGCGATGGGCGCCGACGCCGTGGTCATCCGGCACGGCGCCTCCGGCGCGCCGCACCGGCTGGCCGGCTGGGTGCGCGGCAGCGTGGTCAACGCCGGCGACGGCACGCACGAGCACCCCACGCAGGCCCTGCTCGACGCCTTCACGATGCGCCGCCGCCTGGGCTCGCTGGACGGCAGGAGGGTCACGATCGTCGGCGACGTGCTGCACAGCAGGGTGGCCCGCTCCAACGTGCTGCTGCTGGCCACCCTCGGCGCCGAGGTGACGCTGGTGGCCCCGCCGACCCTGCTCCCGGTGAGCGTCGGCTCCTGGCCGTGCGCGGTCTCCTACGACCTTGACTCCGTGCTGCCCAAGTCCGACGTGGTGATGATGCTGCGCGTGCAGCGCGAGCGGATGAACGCGGCCTTCTTCCCCACCGAGCGGGAGTACAGCCGCCGCTACGGCCTCGACCGCGACCGCGTCGCGAAGATGCACGACGACGCCATCGTGATGCACCCCGGGCCGATGAACCGGGGCATGGAGATCGCGGCGGAGGTGGCCGACTCGCCGCGCTCGACGATCGTCGAGCAGGTCGCCAACGGGGTGACCACCCGCATGGCCGTTCTGTACCTGCTGCTCGGCGGCGCCAACCTCGGGGGAGAAGACCAGTGAGCACGAAGACCAGTGTGACCACCGTCATCAAGGGCGCCCGGATCCTCGGCGGCGAGCCCGCCGACATCCTGATCGACGGCGGCGTCATCGCCGCGGTCGGGCCGGATCTGACCGGCGACGAGACCGTCGAGGCGGCGGGCCTGATCGCCCTGCCCGGCCTGGTGGACCTGCACACCCACCTGCGCGAGCCCGGCCGCGAGGACGCCGAGACCGTCGAGAGCGGCACCCGCGCCGCGGCCCTGGGCGGCTTCACCGCCGTGCACGCCATGGCCAACACCTCCCCGGTCGCCGACACCGCGGGCGTCGTCGAGCAGGTCTGGCGGCTGGCCTGGCGGCCGGCCACTGCGACGTGCAGCCGGTCGGCGCGGTCACTGAGGGGCTCGGCGGCGAGCGGCTGGCCGAGCTCGGCGCGATGGCCGACTCCGCGGCCCGGGTCCGGGTCTTCTCCGACGACGGCAAGTGCGTCTCGGACGCGGTGCTCATGCGCCGCGCCCTGGAGTACGTCAAGGCCTTCGACGGCGTGGTCGCCCAGCACGCCCAGGAGCCCCGCCTGACCGCCGGGGCGCAGATGAACGAGGGCGCGGTCTCCGGCAGGCTCGGCCTGACCGGCTGGCCCGCGGTCGCCGAGGAGGCGATCATCGCCCGCGACTGCCTGCTCGCCGCGCACGTCGGCTCCCGCCTGCACGTCTGCCACGTCTCCACGGCGGGCTCGGTGGAGATCATCCGCTGGGCCAAGTCCAAGGGGTGGAACGTCACCGCCGAGGTGACCCCGCACCACCTGCTGCTCACCGACGACCTCGTCGAGGACTCGCCGGTCGGCGCCTACAACCCGATCTACAAGGTGAACCCGCCGCTGCGCACCCGCGCCGACGTCGAGGCGCTGCGCGCGGCCCTGGCCGACGGCACGATCGACGTCGTGGCCACCGACCACGCCCCGCACCCGGTCGAGGACAAGGAGACCGAGTGGGCCGCGGCGGCGATGGGCATGATCGGCCTGGAGACGGCGCTGGCGGTCGTCCAGGAGGCCATGGTGGACACCGGCCTGCTCGACTGGGCCGGCGTGGCCGAGCGCATGTCGTACGCCCCGGCCAGGATCGGCCGCCTGCCCGGTCACGGCCGGCCGCTGGCGGCCGGCTCGCCGGCCAACGTCACCCTCTACGACCCGTCGGTGCGCGCGCAGGTGGACCCGTCCTCCTACGCTTCCAAGAGCCGCAACACCCCCTACGAGGGCCGGTCCCTGCCGGGCCGGGTCGTGGCCACCTTCCTGCGGGGCCGCGCGACCGTCCTCGACGGCAAGCTCGCGTGACGGCCGCCCGTGCCCGCGCGGTGCCGGCGGGCGTCCCACATCGTGGAGGCGCCCTCCGCCCATGCGCCGGATATTTCATACTTTCAGAAGTGATGACCGAGATGAGTGGGATGTTCTGTGAGTGAGCGAAGCGAGCGGACCGGCGGCCGCACGGCGGGCGGCGGGACCGGGACCGCGGTTCTCGTGCTGGAGGACGGGCGCGTCTTCCACGGAACCCCGTACGGAGCCGAGGGCGAGACCTTCGGCGAGATGGTCTTCAACACCGGGATGACCGGTTACCAGGAGACCCTCACCGACCCCTCCTACCACCGCCAGATCGTCGCGATGACCGCGCCGCACATCGGCAACACCGGCGTCAACGACGCCGACCCCGAGTCGTCCCGCGTCTGGGTGGCGGGCTACGTGGTCCGCGAGCCCGCCCGGGTGCACTCCAGCTGGCGCGCCACCCGCTCCCTGGACGACTACCTCGCCGACTCCGGCGTCGTCGGGATCGCCATCTCCGGCACCCGCGCCCTCACCCGCCACCTGCGCGAGCGCGGCGCCATGCGCGCCGGGATCTTCTCCGGCGGGGCCGTGGCCCCGGTCGAGGAGCTCCTGGAGCGGGTCCGCCTCAGCCCTTCGATGGAGGGCGCCGACCTGGCCGAGCAGGTCTCCACCGCCGAGCCGTACGTCGTGCCCGCCCGCGGAGCCAAGAAGTACACCGTGGCCGCCGTGGACCTGGGCATCAAGTCCATGACCCCGCACCGGATGGCCGAGCGCGGCTGCGAGGTGCACGTCCTGCCCGCCACCGCCACCGCCGCCGACATCCTCGCGCTCGACCCCGACGGGGTGTTCTTCTCCAACGGCCCCGGCGACCCGGCCACCGCCGACGGCCCCGTCGAGGCGCTGCGCGGCGTGCTGGACGCGGGCCGGCCGTTCTTCGGCATCTGCTTCGGCAACCAGATCTTCGGCCGGGCCCTGGGCCTGGGCACCTACAAGCTGCGCTACGGGCACCGCGGGGTCAACCAGCCGGTCCAGGACCGGCGCACCGGCAAGGTGGAGATCTCCGCGCACAACCACGGCTTCGCCGTACAGGCGCCGCTCGACGGCCCGTTCGACACGCCGTACGGCCCGGCGGAGGTCAGCCACGTCAACCTCAACGACGACTGCGTCGAAGGGCTGCGGCTGGTCGACCGGCCCGCCTTCAGCGTCCAGTACCACCCCGAGGCCGCGGCCGGCCCGCACGACTCCGCAGGGCTCTTCGACCGGTTCTGCGCCCTGATGGAGCAGTCGAGGGGACGAGTGAGCGCAGCGGGCGAGGAGCCGGGCGCGACCATGAGCACGGAGACGAAGAAGAATGCCTAAGCGCACGGACATCCAGTCGGTCATGGTGATCGGCTCCGGGCCGATCGTGATCGGGCAGGCCTGCGAGTTCGACTACTCCGGCACCCAGGCGTGCCGCGTGCTGCGCGCCGAGGGCTTCCGCGTGATCCTCGTCAACAGCAACCCCGCGACCATCATGACGGACCCGGAGTTCGCCGACGCCACCTACGTCGAGCCGATCACCCCCGAGTTCGTCGAGAAGATCATCGCCAAGGAGCGCCCCGACGCGCTGCTGCCCACCCTGGGCGGCCAGACGGCGCTCAACACCGCGATCGCCCTGCACGAGGCGGGCGTGCTCGCCAAGTACGAGGTCGAGCTCATCGGCGCCGACGTGGACGCGATCCAGGCCGGCGAGAACCGCGAGAAGTTCAAGGAGATCGTCGCCAAGGTCGCCGCCGAGCGCGGCCTGAACGCCGAGTCGGCCCGCTCGGTCGTCTGCCACACCATGGACGAGTGCCTGGCCGCGGCCGGCGGGCTCGGCTACCCGCTGGTCGTGCGGCCCTCCTTCACCATGGGCGGCGTGGGCTCCGGCTTCGCGCACGACGAGGCGGACCTGCGCCGCATCGCCGGCGCGGGCCTGGACGCCTCGCCGACCACCGAGGTGCTCCTGGAGGAGTCCATCCTCGGCTGGAAGGAGTACGAGCTGGAGGTCATGCGCGACCGGGCCGACAACGTCGTCATCGTCTGCTCCATCGAGAACATCGACCCGATGGGCGTGCACACCGGCGACAGCGTCACCGTGGCCCCCGCGCTGACGCTGACCGACCGCGAGTACCAGAACATGCGCGACGTCGCCATCGCGGTCATCCGCGAGGTCGGCGTGGACACCGGCGGCTGCAACATCCAGTTCGCGGTCGACCCGGAGACCGGCCGCATGGTCGTCATCGAGATGAACCCGCGCGTGTCGCGCTCCTCGGCGCTGGCGTCCAAGGCCACCGGCTTCCCGATCGCCAAGATCGCCGCAAAGCTCGCCGTCGGCTACACCCTCGACGAGATCCCCAACGACATCACCCGCGAGACCCCGGCGTCGTTCGAGCCGACGCTCGACTACATCGTGGTGAAGGTGCCGCGCTTCGCCTTCGAGAAGTTCGCCGGGGCCGACCAGACGCTGACCACCCACATGAAGTCGGTCGGCGAGGCCATGGCCATCGGCCGCTCCTTCCCCGAGGCGCTGCAGAAGGCGCTGCGCTCGCTGGAGAAGAAGGGCGCCCCGTTCTCCTGGACCGGCGAGCCGGGCGACAAGGACGAGCTGCTGGCCGCCTGCCGCACCCCGCACGACGGCCGCCTGACCACCATGCAGCAGGCCATCCGGGCCGGGGCCACGGCCGCGGAGCTCTTCGAGGCCACCGCCGTCGACCCGTGGTTCATCGACCAGCTGCTGGCGATCGACGAGGTCGCCGCCGAGCTGCGCGAGGCGTCCCAGCTGGACGCCGCCGCGCTGGCGAAGGCCAAGCGGTACGGCTTCTCCGACGCGCAGATCGCCGGGATCCGCGGCCTGGACGAGGCGCGCGTGCGCGACCTGCGCCACGCGCTGGGCGTGCGCCCGGTCTACAACACGGTCGACACCTGCGCCGCCGAGTTCGCCGCCCGCACGCCGTACCTCTACTCCACCTACGACGAGGAGACCGAGGTCCCCTACGGCGACCGGGAGAAGGTCCTCATCCTCGGCTCCGGCCCCAACCGGATCGGCCAGGGCATCGAGTTCGACTACGCGTGCGTGCACGCCTCCTTCGAGCTGTCGCGGGCCGGCTACGAGACCGTCATGGTCAACTGCAACCCCGAGACGGTCTCCACCGACTACGACACCTCCGACCGGCTCTACTTCGAGCCGCTCACCCTGGAGGACGTGCTGGAGGTCGTCCACGCCGAGCAGCAGACCGGCCCGGTCGCCGGCGTCATCGTCCAGCTCGGCGGGCAGACCCCGCTCGGGCTGGCGCAGGCGCTCAAGGACGCGGGCGTGCCGATCGTCGGCACCTCGCCGGAGTCCATCCACCTGGCCGAGGAGCGCGGCGCGTTCGGCCGCGTGCTCGCCGAGGCCGGGCTCCCGGCGCCCAAGCACGGCACCGCGGTGACCGGGGCCGAGGCACTGGAGATCGCCGCGGAGATCGGCTACCCGGTGCTGGTCCGCCCGAGCTACGTGCTGGGCGGCGCGGGCATGGCGATCGTCTACGACGACGACACCCTGGCCGCCTACATGGCCAAGGCGGGCGCGGCCAGCGACCACCCGGTGCTGGTGGACAAGTTCCTCGACGAGGCCGTCGAGATCGACGTGGACGCGCTCTTCGACGGCGAGGAGCTGTACCTCGGCGGCGTGATGGAGCACATCGAGGAGGCCGGCATCCACTCCGGCGACTCGGCCTGCTCGCTGCCCCCGATGACGCTCGGCGGCTTCGACATCAAGCGCATCCGCGCCGCCACCGAGGCCATCGCCCGGGGCGTGGGCGTGCGCGGCCTGCTCAACGTCCAGTACGCCATGTCGGCCGGCATCCTGTACGTGCTGGAGGCCAACCCGCGCGCCAGCCGTACCGTGCCGTTCGTCTCCAAGGCCACGGCGGTGCCGCTGGCCAAGGCCGCGGCCCGGGTGATGATGGGCGCGACGGTGGCGCAGCTGCGCGCCGAGGGCATGCTCCCGGCCTCCGGCGACGGCGGCACGATGCCGCTGGACGCGCCGATCGCGGTCAAGGAGGCGGTGCTGCCGTTCAACCGCTTCCGGGGCGTGGACACCATCCTGGGCCCGGAGATGCGCTCCACCGGCGAGGTCATGGGCATCGACGCGTTCTTCGGCACCGCCTACGCCAAGTCGCAGGCCGCGGCCTACGGCTCGCTGCCGACCAAGGGGCGGGCCTTCGTCTCGGTCGCGAACCGGGACAAGCGGGCCATGATCTTCCCGGTGAAGGCCCTCGCGGACCTCGGTTTCGAGATCCTGGCCACCGAGGGAACCGCGGAGGTGCTGCGCCGCAACGGCGTCCATGCCAAGATCGTGCGCAAGCAGAGCGACGGACCCGGTCCCGACGGCGAGCCGACGATCGGCAGGCGGATCCTGGACGGCGAGGTGGATCTCATCGTGAACACGCCCTTCGGCAGCCCCGGCCAGTCCGGGCCGCGGCTGGACGGCTACGAGATCCGCACCGCGGCCGTGCTGCGGGGCGTGCCCTGCATCACGACCGTCCAGGGACTGGCCGCGGCCGTTCAGGGCGTTCAGGCCGTCGTCCGCGGCGACATCGGCGTACGGTCCCTTCAGGAGCACGCCCACAGGCTGCGGGGATGATGCCCTGAGCGGGAGGTGAGCAAGACGCCTGTCACTCCGGTACAGGTCACGGGCACGGTGCTGACGACGCGCCGGGTCGACGCCTACCATGCGCTGACCGTGGTCGCGCCCGGCATCGTCGAGCGGTTCCGTCCCGGCCACTTCGTGGGGGTGGCCGTCGGCGGGCCGGGGACGTCGATGCTGACGCGCCGTGCCTTCTCCGTCCACGACGTCAAGCCCGACTACGGCGGCACGGTGGAGCTCGTCTTCACCGCCGCGGGCCCGGGCACGGCCTGGCTGGCCGAGCGCCGCGCCCGCGACACGCTGGACCTGGTGGGCCCGCTCGGCCGCCCGTTCCCGCTGCCCAGGGACCCGGTGACCTGCGTCCTGGTCGGCGGCGAGTACGGCTCGGCGATGCTCTTCGCGGTCGCCGACGCCCTCCAGCGGCGCGGCTGCCGGGTGGACTTCGTGCTCGGCGCGGCCTCGGCCGACCGGGTCTTCGGCGCGCTGCGCGCCCGCCGGATGGGGGAGACCACCACGCTGACCACCGAGGACGGGTCGCTGGGCATGCGCGGCCGGGTGACCGACGTGCTGCCCGGGGTCATCGCCGACGTGCGCGCCGACGCGGTCTACGCCTGCGGCCCCATGGAGATGCTGCGCGGGGTGACCGCCGTGGCGGTCGAGTTCGACATCCCGGTCCAGGTGGCCGTGGAGGAGCGGATGGCCTGCGGGATCGGCGTGTGCATGACGTGCGTGCTTCCGGTCATCGGCGACGACGGCGTCACCCGGATGGTCCGCTCCTGCGTGGAGGGCCCGGTCTTCCGAGGCGAGCGCGTCCGCTTCGACGATGTGGGAACGATCCCGTTCGACGCGCTCGGAGCGCCCGGTGGAGGCACACGGCATGCCGGTTGACATGCGGACCTATCTCGGGCACGTGGAACTGGCCAACCCGATCACCACCGCCGCCGGGTGCGCGGCCTCCGGCGCCGAGCTGGCCCAGTTCTTCGACCTGGGCAGGCTCGGGGCGGTGACCACCCGGTCGATCACGATGGCGCCCAGGGCCGGCCGCCCGACCCCCCGGATGGCGGAGACCCCCTCGGGCCTGCTGGCCGCCGTGGGGCTGCAGGGGCCCGGCGTGGACGCGTTCCTGGCGCGGGAGCTGCCGTGGCTGGCCCAGCGCAACGTCAAGACCGTGGTGTCCATCGGCGGCGGCACCGTCGCCGAGTACACCGCGCTGGCCCGCAGGCTCACCGACGCCCCCGGCGTGACCGCCGTGGAGGTCAACCTGTCGTGCCCCAACATCGAGGACCGCGGGCGGGTCTTCGCCCGCGACGGCGCCGCCTCGGCGGAGGTGGTCGCCTCGGTGCGCTCGGTGATGCGCTACGACGTGCCGGTGGTGGCCAAGCTCTCCCCGGACGCCCTGGACGTGGTGAGCGTCGCCCGCGCGTGCGTGGACGGGGGCGCCGACGCGCTGTCCATGATCAACAATCCGCTCGGCATGAGCATCGACACCGACGCCATGCGCCCCTCGCTCGCCGCGGTCACCGGCGGCCTGTCGGGACCGGCGATCCGGCCGCTGGCCGTACGATGCGTCTGGCAGGTCCACGCGGCGCTGCCCAGCGTGCCCATCATCGGCATGGGCGGCGTGCTGACCGGCCGGGACGCCTTCGAGTTCGTCCTGGCGGGCGCCTGCGTCGTCGCGGTGGGCACCGCGCTGTTCCACGACCCCTACGCCGGCCTGCGCGTGCTGCGCGAGCTGGAGGAGATCCTGGCGGCGCGGGGGTTCCACCGGTTGGCCGACGCGGTCGGACTGGCCCACCGCCCGCCGGGGGCGACCGCCCGGCACCGTACGGACCTCGAGGAGAGCCCGCTGTGATCCCCGCCCCCATCGCCGTCGCCCTGGACGCGCCCGACCTGGAGACCGCGGCCCGCTGGGCGAGCCTGGTGACCCCGCACGTCAGCACCGTCAAGATCGGGCTGGAGCTCTACCTCCGCTACGGGCCGGACGTCATCGCCTCGGTGCGGGGGGCGAGCGGGGTGCAGGTCTTCCTCGACCTGAAGCTGCACGACATCCCGAACACCGTGGCGGGCGCGGCGCGGTCGGTGGCGCGGCTCAAGCCCGCCATCCTGACCGTCCACGCGGCCGGAGGGGCCGCGATGGTCCGCGCGGCGGTCGAGGCCGCTCCCGCGACGCGCATCGCGGCCGTGACGGTGCTCACGTCGCTCTCAGAGGCCGATCTTGAGCGGGCCGGTATCTCGGGACCCCCCGACGACGCCGTGCGCCGTCTGGCGGTCCTGGCCGTCGGGGCGGGCGCGCAGGCGCTGGTGTGCTCCCCCCGGGAGGTGGCCGCGGTGCGGGCGGAGGTCGGGCCGGACATCACGCTCATCACCCCGGGCGTGCGCCCGGCGGGGGCCGACACCCAGGACCAGGCGAGGGTGGCCACGCCCGAACGGGCGCTCGCCGACGGCGCCGACCTCCTCGTGATCGGCCGTCCGATCACCGGTTCGGCGGACCCCGGCGCCGCGGCCGCCGGCATCGCCGCGGCCCTCCGGAAGGCCTCCGCCACCGCCGGTCGGGACATGTGATCTTCGTCGCGGAAAACACCGGGCTGGGCGTCGTTTGACCGACAATGAGCGATATCTCTACTACTCAGGGTGAAGAACCGGGCTTTCTGGACGCGGAAACCGGGGTTGACGTTGCTTGGATCGCGATGACCAGCTAGTTTCCCTTCCCGTCCGAGTACATCGACAGGAAATTCGAGGTGACCCGGCGTGGCTCTTCCTCCCCTTACCCCCGAGCAGCGCGCCGCAGCCCTGGAAAAGGCTGCCAAGGCCCGCCGAGAGCGTGCCGAGGTCAAGAACCGCCTGAAGCACGGCGCGGTCTCTCTGACTGAGGTGCTCAAAGACGGGCAGGCCGATGACGTCATCGGCAAGATGAAGGTGTCGGCCCTTCTCGAGTCGCTTCCCGGCGTGGGCAAGGTCCGCGCCAAGCAGCTCATGGAGCGGCTGGGCATCGCAGAGTCCCGCCGCGTGCGGGGTCTCGGCGCCAACCAGCGCGCCTCGCTGGAGCGTGAGTTCGGCGGAGCCGAGAGCTAGGACTAGTCTCGGTTCCACAGTTCGCACGCTTCACCCCGCCCAGGCGGGGACGGCATCACGGGGGGTCTGGAGTGACCGGAACGTCAACCGGAGCATCGCGGCCCGACGGAGGCCGGGCTCCGGATGAGACCGCGGCGCGCGGATCCGGTGGCCCCACACCCCCGGCCGGGAGCCCGGAGGAGGCGCGAGCCTCCGCCGGGCCGACCGGCAACCGCCTGACGGTCCTGTCCGGGCCGTCGGGCGTCGGCAAGTCCACGGTCGTCGCCGAGCTTCGGCGGGCACACCCCCAGGTGTGGCTGTCGGTCTCGGTGACCACCAGGAAGCCCCGCCCCGGCGAGACCCACGGGGTGGAGTACTTCTTCGCCGACGATGAGGAGTTCGACCGCCTCGTCGCCTCCGGGGGGCTGCTGGAGTGGGCGGAGTTCGCCGGCAACCGGTACGGGACCCCACGCGCGCCCGTCATGGAGAAGCTCGCCGCGGGGATCCCCACCCTGCTGGAGATCGACCTGCAGGGCGCCCGCCAGGTCCGCGCCACCATGCCGGAGGCGCTGCTGGTCTTCCTGGCCCCGCCGAGCTGGGAGGAGCTGGAGAAGCGCCTGCGCGGCCGCGGCACCGAGCCGGAGGACGTCATCGCCCGCCGCCTGGCCGCCGGCCGGATCGAGATGGCCGCCGAGCGCGAATTCGACCTGACACTGGTGAACACGTCGGTCCAGGACGTGTGCCGGCGGCTGATAGCCTTGCTGGCTGGTGCTCCCGAGGCTTCGAGCCCCGGACGTTCAACTAGCTAGGGGGACACGACGTGGCAACCAACGCCGCCCATACCGAAGGCATCACCCACCCGTCGATCGACGCGCTGCTCGACATCGTCGACAGCAAGTACAGCCTGGTGATCTTCGGGTCCAAGCGGGCCCGCCAGATCAACGCCTACTACTCCCAGCTGGGCGAGGGCCTGCTGGAGTACGTCGGCCCGCTGGTGGAGACCCACGCGCAGGAGAAGCCGCTCTCCATCGCGCTGCGCGAGGTGAGCGAGGGCCTGCTCACCGCCGAGCCCATCGAGGGCTGAGACCCGCCCGATGCGAACGTCCGAGGCGCGCCCGCCAGGCCGAGCGTCGTGCTCGGGGTGAGCGCCGGCATCGCCGCCTACAAGGCGTGCGAGCTGCTCCGCCTGTTCACCGAGTCCGGCCACGACGTCCGCGTCGTCCCGACCCGGGAGGCGCTCCGCTTCGTCGGGGAGCCCACCTGGGCGGCGCTCTCCGGCAACCCGGTGGCCGCCGACGTCTGGGACTCCGTGCACGAGGTGCCGCACGTCCGCATCGGCCAGGGCGCCGACCTGGTGGTGGTGGCCCCCGCCACCGCCGACGTGCTGGCCAAGGCCGCCCACGGCATCGCCGGCGACCTGCTGACCAACACCCTGCTGACCGCGCGCTGCCCGGTGGTGTTCGCCCCGGCGATGCACACCGAGATGTGGGAGCACCCGGCGACGCAGGCCAACGTGGCAGTCCTGCGCGAGCGCGGCGCGCTCGTCCTCGATCCGGCCGTGGGGCGCCTCACCGGCGCCGACACCGGCCGCGGGCGGCTGCCCGACCCCGCGGAGATCTTCGAGGTCTGCCGCCGGGTCCTGTCCGGCAGGGCCCTCGACCTGGCCGGGCGCCACGTGGTCGTCTCGGCGGGGGGCACCCGCGAGGCCATCGACCCGGTCCGCTTCATCGGCAACCGCTCCTCGGGCCTGCAGGGATACGCCCTGGCCCGGACGGCCGCCGCCCGCGGCGCCCGGGTCACGCTGGTCGCCGCCAACGTCGCGCTGCCCGACCCGCCGGGGTCACGGTGGTCCGGGCCGAGTCGGCGCTCCAGCTGCGCGACGCCGTGCTGAAGGCGGTGGCCGACGCCGACGCGGTGGTCATGGCCGCGGCCGTGGCGGACTTCCGGCCCGCGGCGCGGAGCGACTCGAAGATCAAGAAGACCTCGGCCGAGCCCGACGCCGTCCACCTGGTGAAGAACCCGGACATCCTCGCCGAGCTGGGGGAGCGCCGCCGCGAGGGCGCCGCGCCGTACCCCGCGGTGATCGCGGGGTTCGCGGCGGAGACCGACGACGTGCTCGCCAACGGGCGGGCCAAGCTCGCCCGCAAGGGCTGCGACCTGCTCGTCGTCAACCAGGTCGGGGAGGACCTCGCCTTCGGCACCCCCGACAACGCGGCGGTCGTCCTGTCCGCGGACGCCGAGCCGGTGGAGATCCCGCGCGGGCCCAAGGAGGCGCTGGCCGACGTGGTCTGGGACCTGGTGGCCGAGCGGCTTCCCTGATCCGCTTGCCGGAGATCGCCTTCCGGCGGATACTGCGTCCGACAGAGCGACCCGGAACGCCGTGTCAGGGAGGGGTCCGATATGCCGGTGCCGGCCGCCGTCAGGGCGCGCTGCCGCGCGCTGCTCCCTCCCGGGCAGGACATCCGCTACGTCCTGCCCGCGCTCTCGGTGGGGCCGCCGGGGATGGCGGCCTTCCTGGTCGTGGTCTCCGACCAGGCGATCCACGTGCTGTCCACGGCCTTCTTCGACCGGAACGTGCCGACCGCGATCCACTCCACCCACGCCCGGCGGACCCGGATCGGCCCGGTGGAGTTCTCCACCGGCGCGGCCATCGAACTGGGCGGCATGGTGTTCGAGATCGACGAGGAGTACGCCGCGGTGGTCCACGCCGCCGACGCCGAGGTCTTCGCGCCCGAGACGCTGCCGCCCGACCCGCTTCCCGACCTGTGACCCGCCGGGCCTCCGCCCCTGCCGGCGCGTGACCCGCCGGCCCGCG
>NZ_CDRNDK010000139.1:0-14015 GCF_977012225.1 Planomonospora algeriensis
GGGCGGCGCCGGCGCCGCCCGGGATCGGGCGTCGCGGTGGGCCTTTCGGCCGTCACCGGAGATGCCACGGGATTACCTCTCTCGCGTCGGATCCGTCGGCGGGCCGGTCAGCCGTTCCAGCCGAGCAGCGTGCGGGCCTTCGCGCCCGCCTCGCTCAGCGCCTGCTTGGGCGCGACCTTGCCGGTGAGGGCCGACTCCAGCGCCGGGGCGATGATCTCGTCGTTGATCTGGATCCACTGCGGCACGGCGGGCCGGGCGCGCGTGGACTTGAGCGCCTCGATGAAGACCGCGTGCTCGGGACCCATCTTGGCCGCGGCGATCTCGGCGCCCTTGATGTTGGCCGGGTAGCCGCCGACCGCCTCGGCGAGCGCGACGCTGTTGTCGGCGGCGGTCAGGTGCTTGAGCCATTTCCAGGCCAGGTCGGCGTTCTCGGTGCCGGCGAAGACCACGGCGTTCTCGCCGCCGATGTTGCTGGCGGGCTCGTTCTTGTACGGCAGGGGCGCGACGCCGAAGTCCAGGTCCGGGAACTGGTCCCTGATGGTGGAGATGTCCCACGGGCCGCTGATCGTCATGGCCGCCAGGCCGTTCTCGAACGCCTTGTCGGCGTCGGTGACGCTGCGCGGGGAGGACTTCAGCAGGTCCACCCAGAGCTGCAGGGCGTCGACGGCGGGCTGCTCGTCGAAGGTGACCTTCTTCGCCTTCTCGTCGACGAGGGTGCCGCCCGCGCCGGCCACGAAACCGGGCCACATCCAGGCGCCGTAGCCGTCGCCCTTGGGCACCACGATGCCGGCGGTCTTCGAGTCCGCCTTGTGCACGCTCTCGGAGACCTGCTTGAGCTCGTCCCAGGTCTTGGGCGGGGCCGGCACGAGCTTCTTGTTGTAGTAGAGCCCGACCGTGGTGATGTCGAGGGGGACTCCGTAGAGCTTGCCGCCGACCCGGTTGGTCTCCAAGCCCCCGGCGTAGAACTCCTTCTCGTCGATCGTCCCGGCGGGCACCTCGAGGATCGTGCCGTCCAGCGCGTACCGGGAGACCAGCGGCTGGTCGAGGTAGCCGCCGTCGGGGACGTTCTTGCTGGCGATCGCGGTGCCCAGCTTGGTGTTGTAGTCGTCCTTGGGGATCTGGACGAGCTTGACCGTGACGCCGTTGGCCTTCTCGAAGTCCGTCCGGAGCTTCTCCAGGATCTGCCCGCCCTGCGGGGTGAGCGGCTGGAACGTCCAGAACGTCAGCGTCTTGCCGTCCTGCGCCGCACCGCCGCCGCTCCCGCAGGCCGCGAGACCCGCCACCATCGCCGCGACCGCGAGGGCTGCGCGCGTTCTTCTGATCATCGTGGTTCTCCTTCGGGGGGTAGGGGTGCGCTGCGTGCCGCACGGCGGCGTGTCACCACAGCTCAAGGCGTTCCTGGAGACTCCTCACAACATAGTGCAAACCTTAAAAAAAGATAGAATGTGATTGGGAACACTTCGATAACACGGCGGGCGGCGTGCCGCGGGAGCCTGGATCCGGCATAGTCGGCGGGGCATCACGACGCCAGGCACCGGATGACTTACTTCACGGCCTGACCTAACATGGCCGCAGCTCCGGGGGAAGGAAGACCATGGTCAGGCCCGAACGCAGGACGGTACGCGACCTCCGCAAGGGGAACCGGGCGGTGCTGCTGCGGACGCTCTACTTCGCCGGGCCGACCAGCCGCCACGAGCTCACCGGCCTGACCGGCCTGAGCGCCGCCTCGGTCAGCAACGTGACCGGCGACCTCATCGCCGACGGCGTCGTCGTCGAGGCCGGCCTGGTCGAGTCCGACGGCGGGCGCCCCCGGGTGCTGCTCCGCGTCGACCCCGAGTTCGGCTACGCCATCGGGGTGGACGTCGGGGAGACCCACGTGCGCGTCGAGCTGTTCGACCTCGACATGAACGAGCGGGCCAAGGCCGACCACCCCCTGCACCCGTCCCGGCACGACGTCGGGCTGGTCGCCGAGCACATCCTGTCCGGCATCGACGCCGTCCTGGCCGACAGCGGCGTCGATCCCGGCCGGGTCCTCGGCGTGGGCATCGGCGTGCCCGGCATCGTGGAGAGCGGGCCGGAGGCGCTCATCCACGCGCAGACCTTCGGCTGGGACGCGGTCCCGCTGGGCACGCTCCTGCGCGCGGGCACCTCGCTCCCCCTCTACGTCGACAACGGCGCCAAGACGATGGGCCAGGCCGAGCTCTGGTTCGGCGCCGGGCGCGGGACCCGCCACACCATCGTCGCGCTGATCGGCTCCGGGGCCGGGGCCAGCATCATCACCGACGGCATCACCTACCGCGGCGCCAACAGCAGCGCCGGCGAATGGGGACACACCAAGATCGAGTTCCGGGGCCGGGCCTGCCGCTGCGGGGGCCGGGGCTGCCTGGAGGCCTACATCGGGGCGGAGAGCATCCTGGCGCGCGCCGGGATGCCCGCCGGGACCGTCGACGAGCAGGCGGTCCTGGCCGAACTGGTCGCCTCGGGCCACCCCGTCGTCGACGAGACGGCCGACTACCTCGGGGCCGGCCTGGCCAACCTGATCAACCTGTTCAACCCCGAGCGCATCGTCATCGGCGGGTGGGCCGGGCTCCTGCTGGGCCAGCACCGGCTCACCAGGATCAAGCAGGCCGCGGCCGAGAACTCCCTGGCGCAGCCGTACGAGACCGCCTCCATCGTGCTGGGCCGCCTCGGCCCCGACGCGGTGGCGCTCGGCGCGGCCACCCTCGTGATGGAGGAGTTCCTGCTCGGCCGGACCGCCCCGGCCGCCTCGCAGCCCACGGCGAGCTGAGCCGTCCGCCCCCGGTCGTCCCGGCCCGCCCGGTCGCTCCGCCCGCCGGCCGTTCCCGGCCCCTCAGGCGTCCGAGGCCCCTCAGCCGCCCGGGAACCTTCCGGCGGGGAACCCTCAGGCGCCGAGGTCCCGGACGGCGTTGTCGAGCCGCTCCGCCAGCAGGTCCACCTGCTCCTCGGTGATCGTGCCGCCGCCGAGGAAGCGGTCCAGGTCGCGGCGGCGCGCGACGACCAGCCTGCGGTGCTCGTCGTCGATCCGCTCCTCGGGCAGGACCACGCAGTCCCCGCGGACGAAGACCAGTGCCGCCTCCGGGTCGGACGACTCCAGCAGCTGCCGGACGCATTCTCGTTCGATGAGTGCCATGGGATGCCTCCTCGCCGCCGGGGTCTCCCGCCGCGCGATCGGTTGCCGGACAGTTCTCGTTCCCGCTGACCTCCGAACGACCCGTCAAAGCGGGATAAAACTGGATAAAGGGCCACGACTCACGCCAGGCAGCGCAGTTCGGAGCGGAGTTCGCGGTCGAGCGCGTCCTCCAGCGCCCGGTCGAGCGGGTGGTCGTCCGGCAGCCGGCCGACCGTCGCCTCGACGAAGACCGGCGCCGGCACCTGGGCGCTCACCCCGTGCGCGCACACCCAGATCCGCTCGGCGGTCACCTCGACCTGGACCGCGGGATCCCGTTCGGCGAGCGCGAACACGCCCACCTCGGTCCGCCACCAGATCCGGTGGTCGGCCTCGCCCTCCCCCACCGGCGCCCGCACGTCGTCGGCGTGGGTGGCGTACTCGGAGGCGTAGTGGAAGGCCTGCAGGCCCACCGGGTACGGCCCGGCCGCGGTCGGCAGCACCCCGTCGCGGCCGAGCGCGCGCATGCGCCGGCGCGTCTCGGCGTTGCGGTGCCGCCACTCGGCGAGCACGTCCTCCACCGGCAGGCCGCGGCGGCGCCGTACGCACCAGTCGTTGAACCCGGCCAGACCCCCCTCGACGCCCTCGCGGACGAGCATCGCGAAGAACCCGCCGACGTCGTCGTCCAGGCAGGCGTGGTTGTACAGCTCCTCCCCCGCCAGGTGGGCCAGGACGTCGCGTACCGACCAGCCGGCGCACCGGGAGGGCCGGTCCCACGCCTCCGCCCCCAACCGGGAGAAGTGGCGGTCCAGCCGCTCCGCCTCGGCGTCGAACAGGTCGAATGGATTGAAATGAGCTAATTCGTCCGGTTCTCTGGTCATGTCAACGGTGATACCCCGGGACACCGCCGCGGAACGGCACCCCGGGGCGGGACCGGCGGCCCGGGGAAGGGCCGGGCCGCCGGAGCTCTCACCGGTGGACGCGACCGGACCTCCGAGGCGGGCGCGCGACACCCCGCCAGACGGCGGGCGGCGAATCAGGGAGCGCTCTCGCAGCAGAGGTTCCCCCGCCTTCCGAAGAGTTGTCAAGCGTACGGCTCACCGTCCTGCAACGATCCACGCTCCTCCCGGAAACGATCTCCCCGTTTCTGGGAGCGTTCCCCCGATCACCCAGATTTCACCAGAGATGGCAGTTGACCTGCTCTTATACGGAGATATGTGAGAGAACGCTCTCTCAACGGGAGGCTCTGGAGTCGCCTGGTAACGGCGATCGTTATGCGCCAGACCGTTGACATGGGACCCGAGAGAGAACAACCTCTCCAGAGAGCGCTCTCTTTACGATCATTCAAAGGACCCTGGGAGGGTTCCATGGGCAAGCTCCGCCCCCTCGCCCCGATGCTCGCCGCGGTCGCGCTGACCGCGAGCGTGGCCGCCTGCGGCAGCGGCGGCACCGACGCCGGCACCACCTCCGCGGGCGGCTCCGGCGCGCCGGCCGAGAAGGTCAAGCTGACCGTCGCGCTGTTCAGCGACTTCCACTACGCGCCGCTGTACGAGGAGTTCAAGAAGACCCACCCCAACGTGGAGATCGTGGAGCGCGCGCGCAGTTCAACGACCACCACACCAACCTCATCACCCAGCTGGCCACCGGGGCCGGGGCCGCGGACGTCGTCGCCGTCGAGGGCGGCTACGTCGGCGCCTTCACCCCCAACCCCGGCAAGTTCCACGACCTCAAGCAGTTCGGCCTCGACAAGCGGCAGGGCGAGTACCTCGACTGGAAGTGGCAGCAGGGCGTCTCCAACGACGGCTCCTCCCTCATGGGCCTGGGCACCGACGTCGGCGGCCTGGCCATGTGCTACCGCCCCGACCTGTTCAAGAAGGCCGGCCTGCCCACCGGCCGCGACGAGGTCTCGGCGCTCTGGCCGACCTGGGAGCAGTACATCGAGGCGGGCAAGAAGTTCACCGCCGCGAACGTGCCCGGCGCCAAGTTCACCGACGGCCCCGGCGAGCACTTCCGCGCCATGGTCGACCAGGCCCCGACCGGCTACTACGACGACCAGTACAACGTCATCGCCGGGACCAACCCGGAGGTGAAGAAGGCCTTCGACCTGTCCGTCAAGATGATCGACGCGGGCCTGTCCGCCAAGCTCCCCGCCTTCACCCCGCCGTGGAACACCGGCATCGTCAAGGGCAGCTTCGCCACCATGGTCTGCCCCGCGTGGAAGACCGGCACGATCAAGGACCAGAAGCCCGGTGAGGGCGCCTGGGACATCGCCGCGGTGCCCGGCGGCGGCGGCAACCAGGGCGGCACCCACCTGATGGTCCCCAAGCAGAGCAAGCACCCCAAGGAGGCCGCCGAGCTGATCGACCTGCTGACCAGCAAGGAGAGCCAGATCAAGCTCTTCAAGGAGGCCAGCGCGCTGCCCTCGCTGCCCGAGCTGTACGACGACCCGGCCGTCGCCGAGTTCGTCAACCCGTACTTCGGCAACGCCCCGATCGGGAAGATCTTCACCGACGCGGCCAAGGCGCTCAAGCCGCAGAAGGTCGGCCCCAAGGCCGGTGACATCCTCAAGGCCTTCGGCGACGGCCTCCAGCGGATCGAGCAGGGCAAGCAGAAGCCCGACGAGGCCTGGGCGCAGGCGCTCAAGGACGTCGAGAAGATCAAGTAACCCGTACCCGAGTCTCCGAGAGGAGCCGCCATGGCCACGCGCGCACCGGACCGCCCGGCGGCCGCCCCACCGGGCAGACCGGTGCGGGCCCGCCGCGGCCTCCGCCGCCACCTGGTCCACCAGCTCGACACCAAGGCCTCGCCCTACGCCTACGTGGCCCCCTTCTTCCTGCTGTTCTCCGCCTTCGGGCTCTTCCCCCTGGCCTACACCGCCTGGGTGAGCCTGCACGAGTGGACGCTGCTGGAGGACGAGCACGCCTTCGTCGGCCTGGAGAACTTCAGGACGCTGCTCGCCGACGACTACTTCTGGAACGCCGCCTTCAACACCCTGTCCATCGGGGTGCTGTCCACGGCCCCGCAGCTGCTGCTGGCCATCTGGCTGGCCCACCTGCTCAACCGGCCGCTGCGGGCGCAGACCTTCCTGCGCATCACGCTGCTGCTGCCCAACGTGACCAGCGTGGTCGCGGTGGTGGTCATCTTCAGCCAGCTGTTCGGCCGGGACTTCGGCATGATCAACTGGATGCTCTCCTGGTTCGGGGTGGGGGGCGTCGCCTGGAACGAGGGCGTGGCCACCTCGCACGCCGCCATCTCCGTCATGATCATGTGGCGGTGGACGGGCTACAACGCGCTGATCTTCCTGGCCGCGATGCAGGCCGTACCGCGCGAGCTGTACGAGGCCGCCACCCTCGACGGCGCGAGCGGGCTGACCCAGCTGCGCAGGATCACCATCCCGATGATCAAGCCGACGATCGTCTTCGTCGTCATCACCTCGACGATCGGCGCCATGCAGGTCCTGGCCGAACCGCTGCTGTTCGGCTCCTACACGGTCACCGGCGGCGTGGACCGGCAGTACCAGACGCTCTCGCTGTTCATCTACGAGAACTTCACCCGGCTCGACTTCGGCTACGCCTCGGCCATCTCCTGGATGATGTTCCTCTTCATCATCCTGGTCGCCGGCGTCAACTACCTGCTCACCCGCCGCGCGAAGGGAGGTCTGACGTGACCGCCCAGCCGATGTCCACCGCGTCCACCGCGTCTCCGGCGTCTCCGGCGTCCCCGGCGCCGAAGGCGCCTGCGGGAACGGTCCGGCGCCGCTTCGACGGCGCCCGCCGGCTCACCTACCTCACGCTGCTGGCGGTGGCGTTCTTCTCCGCGCTCCCGCTCTACTACAGCGTCGTGGTGGCCTCCCGCGACAACGCGGCGCTGGCGGACGTGCCGCCCCCGCTGGTGCCCGGCGGGAACTTCTTCGCCAACGTCGCCCGCGTCTTCGACACCGTGCCCTTCGCCCTGGCGCTGGCCAACTCCGTCATCGTGGCCGGGTCCATCGCCCTGGCGGTGATGTTCTTCTCCACCCTCGCCGGGTTCGCCTTCGCCAAGCTGCGCTTCCGCGGCAGGAACGCGCTGCTGCTGCTCACCGTGGCGACCATGATGGTCCCGACCCAGCTCGGCATCATCCCGCTCTACATGCTCATGGTGAAGCTGGAGTGGACCGGCACGCTGTACGCGCTGATCGTGCCCGCGCTGGTCAACGCGTTCGGCGTCTTCTTCATGACGCAGTACCTGTCGCGGGCGCTGCCGACCGAGCTGCTGGAGGCCGGCCGGGTCGACGGCTGCACCACCTGGGGCCTGTTCTGGCACGTGGTGCTCCCCGTCGCCCGCCCGGCGGCGGCCGTCCTCGGCATGCTCACCTTCATGTCGGCCTGGAACGACTACTTCTGGCCGCTGGTCGTCCTGACCCCGGAGAACCCGACGGTCCAGGTCGCCCTGTCCACGCTGGCCGCAGGCTACGTCAACGACTACGTGCTCGGCCTGGCCGGCACCGCGCTCGGCACGCTGCCGCTGGTCATCGTCTTCGGCCTGCTCGGCAAGCAGATCATCGGAGGAATCATGCAAGGAGCCGTCAAAGGATGACCGTCGTCAACACTCGGGGGACCGCGCCTTCGCTCCTCACCGGAGGGCGGGCGGACTTCCCCGCGGGCTTCGTCTGGGGCGCCGCGACGGCGTCCTACCAGATCGAGGGGGCGGCGAAGGAGGACGGCCGCGGCCGGTCCATCTGGGACGCCTTCTCCCACACGCCCGGCAAGGTGGCCGACGGCGACACCGGCGACGTCGCCTGCGACCACTACC
Organism: Planomonospora algeriensis; assembly: GCF_977012225.1. NCBI lineage: Bacteria > Bacillati > Actinomycetota > Actinomycetes > Streptosporangiales > Streptosporangiaceae > Planomonospora > Planomonospora algeriensis. Next base: position 7,919 of record NZ_CDRNDK010000139.1, read on the forward strand.
ACCGCCACGCCGAGGACGTGCGGCTCATGGGCGAGCTGGGGCTGCACGCCTACCGCTTCTCGGTGGCCTGGCCCCGGATCCAGGCCGACGGCACGGGCCCGGCCAATCCGCGGGGGCTCGCCTTCTACGACCGGCTCGTCGACGAGCTGCTCGCGGCGGGCATCACCCCGTACACGACGCTCTACCACTGGGACCTGCCGCAAGCGCTGCAGGAGCGCGGCGGCTGGGCCGACCGCGACACCGCGTACCGGTTCGCCGAGTACGCCGAGCTCGTGCACGCCCGGCTGGGCGACCGCGTCGCGCACTGGACCACGCTGAACGAGCCGTGGGTCTCGGCCTTCCTCGGTTACGCCTCCGGGGTGCACGCGCCGGGCGAGCAGGACCCTGCGGCCGCCTTCCGCGCCGCCCACCACCTGCTGCTCGGCCACGGCCTGGCGGCGCGGGCGCTGCGCGCGGCCGGTGCCCGGGAGATCTCCCTGGTGGTCAACTCCGCGCCGGTCCTGACCCCCGCGCAGGTGGCCGATCCCTCGGCCCCGGTCGCGGAGGCCGACGCCGAGGCGGTGCGCCGGGTGGACGCGCTGCTCACCCGGCAGTTCCTCGACCCGGCGCTGCGCGGGGAGTACCCCGCCGAGGTGCTGGAGATCGTCGAACGGCACGGCGGGCTCGGGCACCTCGCCGACGGCGACCTGGAGACCATCCGCCAGCCGATCGACCTGGTCGGGATCAACTACTACAACCCCTGTGTGGTGGAGTCGGGCCCCGGCGAGCCGGCGAACCCGGCCTGGCCGGGCACCGAGGACGTGCGGTTCTGCCCGGCGGAGGGGCCGCTGACCGCGATGGGCTGGCCGATCGTGCCGACCGGGCTCTCCCGGCTGCTGCTCCGGCTCTCGGCGGACTATCCCGAGGTCGGTCTGATCGTCACCGAGAACGGCGCGGCCTTCGACGACACCGTGGAGGAGGACGGCCGGGTCCGCGACACCCGCCGGACCGCCTACCTGGACGGCCACCTGCGCGCCGTGCACGCCGCGATCGAGGGCGGCGCGGACCTGCGCGGCTATATCGTATGGTCGCTGCTGGACAACTTCGAGTGGGCCGAGGGCTACCGCCGGAGGTTCGGGATCGTGCACGTCGACTTCGACACCCAGCGGCGGACCCTCAAGGACAGCGCGTTGTGGTACCGCGACGTCATCCAGCGGAACGGAGTGCTCGGACAGGCATGAAACGACCCACCTTGGAGGCGGTCGCCGCCCGGGCCGGAGTGTCCAAGTCGAGCGTCTCCAGGGTCGTCAACGGCCGGCACACGGTCACGCCGGAGATCCGCGACCTCGTGCTGCGGGCCGTCAAGGAGCTGGGCTACGTGCCCAACCCCGCGGCCCGCAGCCTGGTGACCCAGCGCACGGACGCGGTCGCTGTGGTCGTCTCCGATCCGCCGGCCGGGCTCGTCTCGGACGATCCGATGTTCTCCGCGGTCGTCCGCGCCGCCAGCCGCGAACTGGAGGCGGCGGGCAAGCAGGTCGTCCTGATGATCGCGGGCTCGGCCGAGAGCCACCGGCGCGTGCAGCGGTTCGTCTCGGCCGGGCACGTGGACGGCGTCATGCTCGTGTCGATGCACGGGTCCGACCCGCTGCCCGCGGCGCTGGCCCGGCTGGGCCTGCCGATGGTCTCCCACGGCAGGCTCACGGCCCCGGTGGACGTGCCCTTCGCCGACAACGACAACCTCGGCGGCGCCGCCCAGGCGGTCCGGCACCTGCTCGACCAGGGCCGGCGCCGGATCGCCACGATCTCCGGCCCGCCGGACATGCCGGCCTCGCAGGACAGGCTCGCCGCCTACCGCGACACGCTGCGCGGCACCGGCAGCCGGTCGATCGCCGCCATCGGCGACTTCACCCGGATCTCCGGGGCGGAGGCCATGCGCCAGCTCCTGCGGGACGACCCGGCGCTGGACGCGGTGTTCGCCGCCAACGACCTCATGGCGGTCGGCGCCCTGCGGGCGCTGCGCGAGGCGGGCCGCCGGGTCCCCGACGACGTGGCCGTCGTGGGCTACGACGACATCGAGGCCGCCCTCTACACCGATCCCCCGCTCACCACGGTGCGCAGCCCCATGGGCGAGCAGGCGGCGGCCTCCGCCCGCCTGCTGCTCGCCTTGCTGGAGGGCGGTCCCGCCGACCCGGTGATCCTCCCCGCGGAGCTGGTGGTGCGCGAGTCGGCCTGACCTCCCGCCGTACGGCCTCCGGGCGACTGGACCGATCATGAGTTCCGGTACTTTCCCGAGGGCGGGCGGCGGCTGAGGCCCGGCTGACCGGAGCGCTGTGAAGTGAACCGGCCCAGGCCCCGCCGGCGGCCGGAGGACCTCGCCGTCACCCCGGTTCGCCGAGCCATCGGTCGAACCACCCGCGAGTACGCCGGAGTAGATCGACCCGGTGGTTGCGCTCCCTGATCGAGTGCCCCTCGCGCGGATAGACGACGAACTCGTGCTCGACGCCGAAACGGCGCAGCGCCCGATGGAAGAACACCGCCTGACCGAGCGGAACGTTCGTGTCGTCCTCACCGTGCAGGATCAGGACCGGGGTACGGATCCCCGCGGCGAACGAGATCGGGCTGAGCCGGTCGTGGCTGTGCGGGCCGGGTCCCTCCCAGCCGCGGCTGCCGGCCAGTCCGGCTTCCAGGGCCCCCAGCTCACCGGTCGCGGCCTGCATCCCCCAGTCGCTGATCCCCGCGCCCATCAGCGCGGCCTTGAACCGGTCCGTCTGCCCGACCGCCCACGCGGCCATGAATCCGCCGTGGCTCCATCCACCGATGCCGAGCCGGTCCGGATCGGCCACCCCGTCGTTGATCAACAGGTCGATCCCGCTGACGATGTCGGTCCATTCGTCGAGGCCGACTCTGCCCGCGACCGCCGTCGCGAACGCGTGGCCGTGCCCCTGGCCGCCCCGGGGGTTGGGCAGGAAGACCGCGTATCCCGCGGTCGCCAGCCACTGCGCCGACGGGAAAGAGCCGCCGTCGAACTCGTCGGCGTGCCGGTCGTACGGGCCGCCGTGCACCAGGGTGACGAGCGGGAAGGGCCCGTCCCGCCGGCACCTGCCGGCCGGCAGGATCAGGAGTCCGTCCAGGTCGAGCCCGTCGCCGGCCTGGTAGGAGAGACGTTCCTGGGTGCCCCACGTGATCCGGCGCAGTTCCGGTCTGGTGTCGCTGAGCCGGGCCAGTGGGCCGCCGGGCGGGCCGGCATGGACGTTCTTCGGCTCGTGGGCCGTGCCCGCCAGCACGGCGATCGCCTCACCCGAGCGGCTCGCCGTGAGTGAATCCATCCGGCCGCTCCGCGTGGACACCCGCCGGAAGCGTTGCAGGCCGGGATCGAGCCGGTGGATCGCGGTGTCGAGGCCGTCGGCGAACAGCGCCAGAGGCGCACCGTCGGCGACCTGCGCCAGGTGGGTCGGGCAGACCGTCATGCCTGCGGTCAGGTCGCGATGCCCGGCCGCGGCGCCCGCCGCCGGGACGGCGACGTCGAAGACGGCGAAGCCGTCCACCAGCGCGGGAGGGGGCATCGCCAGGTAGGCCACCCGCCAGACACCGTGGACGCTCCACCAGATCGGCGAGCGCGCCTCCGGCTCGATCCGGCCGAGATCGTGAATCGCGCCGCTGCGGGGATCGACCACGTGCAACTCGGCGGTGAACGTGCCGGGATCGATCTCCGGGCAGGCCCGGCTGATGACCGCCAAGGGTCCACCGTCCGGTCGCTGGACCACTTCGACGACGTGCCGGTCGCGGAGGCCGTCCACCGTTCGCAGTTCGCGCGTGCCCAGATCGAGCAGGCACAGCCGGCCTGTGGGCACCCGCTCTTCCCACACCGTCGCGTCGTCCCCTTCGGTCCGGCGCCGCTCGTCCTCCCGGCTCGGCTCGTCCTCGGCGATCAGGGCGACCACTTCGCCGTCGGCGAGCGGCCAGTGGTCGGTGATCCCGCCTCGCCAGGCGGTCAGCGTCTCGGGGGCACCACCGTCGAGCCGCACCCGGTGCAGCCGGCCACCCGACCGGAAGAAGAGCGACCCCGAGTCCGGCGCCCAGCGTGGGACGCCCTCGCACGCCGTACCGGGGGCCGGCTCCCTGGGAGGCGAGCTTCCGTCGGCGGCGGCCACCCACAGCGCGCCGACCGGGAGTCGGCCCCGGCCGAACGAGGCCACCACGTAGGCGACCCGGGTGCCGTCCGGGGAGATCACCGGAGATCTCGGCACGGCCCCGTCCACGATCAGCTCGGCGGTCGGCCGCGGTGCGCCTTCACTCATGCGGCGTACCCTTCCGTTCCGTCATCAGAGGCACCGGCACATCCTGCCGTAACGGGACACGGGATGTCGCGCATGCGCGCCAGGGATGATCTTTGCGCTGGAATACCGAGCCGGTCGCAAGTCCGGGACCATCGGTAGCGCGGGCCGATGCCGGCCCCGAGTCCAGGACGGCAACGCGCGGTCGGCGGAGCGCCGGGGCGCTCAGCCGTACCGCAGCGCGTTCACGACCACCGCGAAGAAGATCAGCACGACCACGCCGACCGCGAGCATGCCCCGGACCGCGGCCCAGGCGTCCGCCTTGGCCTTGGGGATCTTGTCCGCCGCCGTCTTCGCGTCCTTGATCGCACTCCCCCAGCCCGCCCACGTGTCCCGTGTCCGCTGGAAGCGCCTCCCGACGAAGAACGCGATCGACGCGATCACGATGATGATGAGGACCCGGCCGTCCGAAGTGCCCATGGGCGACTCCTGTGGGGAGTGAGGCGTGGTTTTCGCGCACTCACCGTACGCCCGCGGTCACGTTCCGGCTACTGGAATCTCCCAACCCGCGGACGGCCCGGACCGTTCAGGGGGGCTCAGGGGACGGCTCAAGGGGCGGCTCAAGGGGCGGCTCAAGGGGCGGCGATGTGCACGACCTTGGTGTGGGTCATCTCGTCGAGCAGCTCGGGGCCGTACCCGAAGCCCTCCCCGCTCGCCCCGAGGGGCTGCGCCGCACCGCCCGGCGCCCCGCCGAAGACCGCGTTGACCTTCACCGTGCCCGCGCGCAGCTCGCGCCAGGCCCGCTGCGCGTGGGTGAGCGAGGGAGTGAGCACCGTGGCGGCCAGGCCGTACTCCCCCGCGTTCGCCAGGGCCAGCGCCTCGTCGAAGCCCTCGACGACGCGGACCGCCGCGACCGGCCCGAACGTCTCCTCCCGCAGCACCGCCATGTCGTCGGTGCAGTCGGCCAGCACGGTGGCCGGGTAGAAGGCGCCCGGCCCGTCGGGGATCCGGCCGCCGGCCAGCAGGCGCGCCCCCGCGGCGACCGCCGCGCGCACGTGCTCGTGCACGGTCTCGCGCTGCCTGCGGTCGACGAGCGGGCCGAGCGTGGTCGCCTCATCCAGGCCGGGGCCCGTGCGCAGCGCCTCCGCCGCGGCGACGAGGGAGGTGGTGAACGGCTCGGCGACGGAGCGGTGGACGTAGATCCGCTCCACGGAGACGCAGATCTGGCCCGCGTTGGCGAAGCAGCCCAGGGCGGCCTGCTCGGCGGCCCATTTCGGATCGATCCCCGCGTCCACGATCAGCGGGTCCTTGCCGCCGTTCTCCCGCAGCACCCGGCAGCGGGCGGCGGCGGCGATCTCGCGCCCGGCCGCGGTGGAGCCCACGTGGGCGAGCAGGTCCAGGTCCGGGTGGGCGGCGAGCGGCGCACCGGCGCTCCGGTCCCCCGCGACCATGGTGAGCACGCCCGGCGGCAGGTCCCCGGCGAGCAGCTCGACCAGGCGGGCGCCGGTGTGCGGGGTGCGCTCGGAGGGTTTGTGCACCACGGTGTTCCCGGTGACCAGCGCGGCGCCGACCAGGCCGCAGGCGATCGCCACCGGGTCGTTCCAGGGGGTGATGACGCCGACGACGCCGCGCGGCTCGCGGACCATCAGGTCGGTCGCGCCCCAGCCGCCCTGGAGGCTGCGCCCGCCGTGCAGGGGGCCCAGCTCGGCGTACTGCTCCAGGGTGCCGGCCCCGGCCTCCACCCCGCCCCGCGCGTCCGCCAGCGGCTTGCCCATCTCCGCCGTCACCAGCCGGGCGAGCCGTCGGCGTGCTCCCTGACCCGGGCGGCGGCGCGGCGCAGCAGC
>NZ_CDRNDK010000140.1:0-14012 GCF_977012225.1 Planomonospora algeriensis
CCATCGCCCGGCCCGGCCGCCTGGGCGGACGGCGGCGGCCCGCCCGCGCCTCGGACGCGGCCGCCGGGCTCGTCTGGCTCATGGGAGGCGCGGCGCTCATCAGCCCTCCTCCCCGCGCTCGACCGGCAGGGTGACCTGCGCCACGACCTTCGGCGGGGAGTCGTCCGCCTCCCCGTCCTGCTCCAGGACCCAGCTGCCCGTGGCGATCGTGAACTGCTCCTGGAACTCGAACGTCCCGACGTCGAATCGCACCTTCTCCGGAGCCTCCTGCCCCTCGGGCAGCTCGTAGCGGAGCACGACGGTGGAGGCCATGCCCGGGTGCAGCTGCCTGCTCGGCACGCCCTCGTCGGCGATGTTCACGATGGCGTCGCCCTCGGGCGTGGTCGCGGGGCTCATCGCGAGCAGGCCCTTGGCGAAGAGGAAGCCCTTCGGGCCCGGTGACCCCGTGCCGGTGGTCGCGTCACCCTTGTTCGTGACCTCCAGCTCGACCTCCAGGAACCGCTTGCCGCCGGGGCCGTACTCGTCCGGCTGGAAAACGGTCCGCGACGTCACGAACTTGGTGAGAAACTGTTTCTGATCCACGACGGCGCCGGGGCCGAGCTGCTTGGGAGGTTCTTTGGGAGCGTCGGCGAAGCCGCCGAGGGCGGCGGTGACCCCCAGACCGGCGGAGAGGACCAGGGCGGTGACGGGCACTGCGATGGGGCGTCGCCGTGGTGTATCGCCGCCGGGGGGAGACGTCATGACAATGGATGGTAATCGCTGATCTCAGTACCGTCCGACTCATTCATCCCACATGTCACGATGAACGAGCGGAAAATACAGCGGATTGACCTGAACGCCGCCCCTGCGGCGGGTCCAGCTCATACGCTGTCACGGAGGCGGACGAGAGCCCGACGGCGGAGGTTCCGTGGCGGACGTGCATCCTGAGCATGCGCAGCTCCAGGCGGACCGGATCTACCTGGGCTGGCAGTATGCCCTGCTGCATCCGGACCCAGGTCCTGCCCCCAGACGGCCGTCCCCGGCCGAGGACCCGGCCTTCGAGATCGACCCCGAATGGATGCGCCGCGAGCGGCTCAACGAGGACCTGCTCAACCGGCCGGTGAAGATCGTCCGCGGGTTCATGGTCGCGCTCGCCCTCCTCGTCGTCGGCATCTCCGCCACCGGGCTGCTGGACTGGTCGTTCGCCGCGGTCGGGCTGGCGGCGTCCCTCGGCATCGCCGGGTTCTGCACCTACGCGGTCCACCAGGGCGACCGGGCGGTCCGCTACCGGATCGAGGAGCGCAGGACCGCCGTGGACCGGCGGCGGCAGGAGCGCGACCGGGAGCTCTACCTCGCCCAGGAGGAGCACGCCGCCCGCTACCGGGAGTGGGCGGAGAGGAAGGAGCGCTACGACCGCCAGCTCACCTGGTACGCCGTGACCGTCCCCGACGAGATCGACCGCATCGACGTGGCCGGCGGCACGCTGCCCGGCTGGTCGGCGCTGATCACCCTGCTCGGCGCGACCCGCCTCTACAGCGGCGGCCATCTGACCGTGCTCGACCTGTCCGAGGGCGCGATCGCCAAGGACCTGATCGAGCTGGCCCGCCGGGGCGGCGACGACCCCCTGGTCTGGGTGCTCCCGGTGGATCTGCCCAGGCTGGACCTGGGGGCGACGCTCGCGCCGGAGGCCTTCGCCGACGTCCTCGCCCACGTGGTGAGCGTCAGCGAGGAGCACCGCACCACCCGGGACCTGTCGTTCGACAACGCGATCCTGGAGCGGGTCCTGGAGGTCCTCGGCGCCAAGGCCACGATCAACCAGGTGACCGCCGCGCTCCGGGCGCTGGCCCAGGTGGGCGACCCCCGCGAGGACCTGCGCCTGGGCCTGATCACCGCCACCCAGCTGGAGCGGATCGGCACGCTGTTCGGCCGCGGGGTCAGCGACCGGGTGGTGATCGAGCGGGCCTGGGCGCTGGAGTCGCAGCTGCGCAAGCTGGAGACGCTCGGCTCGGAGGCCGTACGGCTCCCGCCCGCGCGACTGCGGGTGGTCTCCATGGACCGGCAGGCCGGCGTGTTCGGCAACCGGGTGCTGGGCACCTACGTGGCCACCGCGCTCACCCACATCCTGCGCCAGTCGCCCGGCTCGGAGCGGCCCTGGTACCACACGATCATCGTCGCCGGGGCGGACAAGCTCCGCGGCGACGTGCTCGACCGGCTGATGGACGCCTGCGAGACCTCCAGGACGGGGCTGGTGCTGACCTACCGGTCGCTGACGCCGACCGTGCGGGAGCGGCTGGGCCGGGGCCACGCGGCGGTGGCGTTCATGCGGCTGGGCAACGCCGAGGACGCCCGGGTGGCCAGCGAGCACGTCGGCACCGAGCACCGGCTGGAGCTCGCCCAGCTCACCGAGACCATCAGCGCCGCGGGCGCGGGGATCGACGGCGGCTACACCTCCACGGTCGGCCAGACCGACGAGGACGAGGACGCGCACGCCGCCGGCCACGCGGACCTGAAGGAGGACATCACCGAGTCCACCGAGTGGGGGCGGCGGGCGAGCAAGGCGCTGGGCGAGACCGAGCGGGTGCTGCACCGCTCCAGGGAGTTCCTCGTCGAGCCCCACCGGCTCCAGCAGCTCCCCACCACGTCGGTGATCGTCACCGACGCCACCGCGCAGGGCCGCCGGGTACGGCTGGCCGACGCCAACCCCGCGATCCTCACCTTCCCCAAGACGACGCTGGGGGAGTTCGAGGAGATCCGGGAGAGGCTGCTGGAGCCCTTCGCGGCGCGGGAGGACCGGCCGCGCGAGCCGGACCGCGAGCCGGACCGTGAGCCGAACCCCTTCGAGGACGCCCCGCCCAACCTCGGCCCGCCGCCGCCCCGGCTCGACTGGCGCAGACGGCAGTGAAACGCGCGGGCGCGTCAACGAAGGGTGCGGGCAGGGTAATGGAGTGGTCAATGCTGGGGTGCCGGTCAGAGTGAGGTTCGACCGTAGTGCTGTCGCGAGGCCTCGCCCAGCACGGCGGAGCGATCGGTGAAGCGTCAACCCCCCGGCCCGGAGCCGGGGCCCCGGGTGGAGACCACATGCAGCAGCAGAGCGTATCCCGTCTTCCGCACACCCTGGCCGGTCCGTGGTACCGGATCCAGGCGATCGCAGCGCCCTCGCGCAGCTCGTCGGCCGAGTGGGACTTCGTCACCGTCCTGCCCGCCGTACTCTCCGCGGCGCAGCGCGGGCGGCCCTTCGCGATCGGCTGGCTCTCCCGGGGCGCGGGCGCCCCGCTGGAGCTGCTCACCAACGCCGGGCCGCTGACCCCGCCGCGCGCCCCCCGGCGGGCCGTCACCGCCGAGCACGGGCGGCGGACGGCCGAGGCCGAGCCGTTGCTGTTCCCCGGCGGCGCCCGCGGCGTGCGGATCGGCGACGAGTGGCTGCGCGACCTGACCGACCTCGTCTGGACGACCTGCCCGGGACGGCAGGCGCCGCCGCTGAACGGTCGCCGTGAGGCGGACGCCGACGAGGTCGGCCGCCCCACCCTGTTCGAGTCCACGCTGGTCACGCTCATGTCCCGGCCGTTCGCCTGGCTGGTGGTGGCCGAGCCCACCGACCTGCTGGACGCCGAGGTGGCGCACCTGCGGACCCAGCTCAACGTGCTGCGGCAGTACGGCGACGCCTCCGAGCGCTCGCGCTACGACGCCGAGCGGGCCGAGCGGCGCATGCAGGAGCTCGACACCTTCCGCGAGGCCGGGCTCTGGAACGTGCGGGTGCTGGCCGGAGCGGCCGGACCCGAGGAACTGCGGCAGATCGCCCCGGTGCTGGTCGGCTCCGTCGAGATGGGCCACCACCCCTACCGCTTGCGCAGCGCGCTGTCCGCCCCGCCCTGCGGCTTCACGGACGCGCTCACGGCGACCCTGCAGGACCCCGCCGACGGCGCCGCCGCGCCCTTCGCGGCCACCGCCGGGACGCTCGCCGCGCTGGCCGGGCTGCCCCGCCGGGAGGTGCCCGGCGTCCGGGTGGTCGAGGCGGGCTTCTTCGACGTGACCAGCGAGGCCGACGCGCCCGCCGGGGAGCCCTCGATCGACCTCGGGACGATCGTGGACGGCCAGGACCGCGCGGTGGGCACGTTCCGGGTCCCGCTCGCCACCCTCAACCGGCACGCGTTCGTCACCGGCGCCACCGGTTCCGGCAAGTCCCAGACGGTCCGCCACCTGCTGGAGGAGCTCACCGGCGCGGGCATCCCCTGGCTGGCGATCGAGCCGGCCAAGTCCGAGTACGCCGCGATGGGCGGCCGGATCGAGCACCTCGCCCCGGTGACCGTGATCAACCCCTCGGACCCGGACACCGTGCCGTTCAGCGTGAACCCGCTCGCGCCGGAGCCCGGTTACCCGGTCCAGGCCCACATCGACATGGTCCGGGCGCTGTTCATGGCGGCCTTCGACGCCGAGGAGCCGTTCCCGCAGATCATGTCGCTGGCGCTGCAGCGGGTCTACGAGGCCAACGGCTGGGACGTGGTCACCGGCGGGGCGGCGCCGGGGTCGGCGGTGCAGCCCGCCGTACCGACCCTGGAGCAGCTGCAGCGGCACGCGATGGACGTGATCAAGGAGATCGGTTACGGCAGGGAGGTCCAGGCCGACGTCGAGGGCTTCATCGCGCTGCGGCTGCGCTCGCTCCGGGTCGGCTCGGCCGGGCGTTTCTTCGAGGGCGGCCACCCCGCCGACATCGGCGACCTGCTCCGGCGCAACGTCGTGCTCGCCATCGAGGACGTGGCCAACGACGAGGACAAGGCGTTCCTGATGGGCACGCTGATCATCCGGATCGTGGAGCACCTGCGGATGCGGGCCAGGTCGTCGAAGACCTCCGGGCTGCAGCACGTGATCGTGATCGAGGAGGCGCACCGGCTGCTCCGCGACCGGGGCGCGGGCCGGGCCAGCACGCACGCGGTCGAACTGCTGGCCGGCATGCTCGCCGAGATCCGCGCGTACGGCGAGGGCATCGTGGTCGCCGAGCAGATCCCCACCAAGCTGGTCTCCGACGTGGTGAAGAACACCGCGCTGAAGGTCGTCCACCGGCTCCCCGCCGAGGACGACCGCCGGTTGGTCGGCGCCGCGATGAACCTGAGCGAGGAGCAGTCCCGGCAGGTCGTCTCGCTCCAGCCCGGTACGGCGGCGGTCTTCGCCGACGGGATGGACCGGCCGCTCCGGATCCGGGTGCCGCTGGGCGAGGACCGCGAGCACCCGGCCCCCGGGCAGACCCCGCCGATCTGCGGCCGCCGCTCGGTGGCCTGCGGCCAGGAGTGCAGCAGCGGCCGGGCGTGCACGCTGATCGAGATCCGTGAGGCCGACCTGCTCGCCGAGGCCCCCGAGTGGGCCTGGCTGCGGATCTGGGCCGACACGCTGGTGCTGGCGTTCTGCGTCAACCGGCCCGTTCCGGGCGTGCCCCGGGCGCTGGCCGAGCTCTGGGCGGAGCTGCCCGCGCGGCGGCGCGAGTGCCTGCTGGCCACGGCCGTGGAACGTGCGGTCGCCCGCCGGGCGTGGGCGCTGCGCACGGTCGCCGACCCGGCCCTGCTCACCGAGCAGGCCGCCGAGGCCGCCACCCGGCTGCTGGGACCCGACCGCAAACCCGGTGAGCGGCCCGGGCCCACCTGGGTGATCCCGCAGATCCGGTGGTTGCACGAGGTGGAGCGCCTCTTCCCCTACGGTCAGGCGGCCCCCAACCCGCGCGGTTCCGCGCCGGCCATGGAGTACCCGCTGTTCGACCGGCCGGCCGGAGGGGAGGAACTGCTCGGCCACCGTGCCCGGGCGCTCCGGCACCACCCGCTCTCCATGGAGGCGGACCGGAACCGGACGCTGGCCTGGCGGGTCCTGCTGGGCGACGACGAGCACGAGGGCGTGGAGCGGGACGTGTTGACCGTCACGATCGGGATCGACCCGGCCGAGCGGCTGCGGTACGTCGCGCAGACGATGGGGGCGGGCTGGCTGGAGACCGTGCTGTCCTGGCCGAGCCGGTTCGTGCTCCCGTTCGACGCCGAGTCCTCCGACGAGGTGGAGCTCGCCTTCACGGAGTGACGGGCGCGGATTCCGCGGCGTTCCCGCAGGCGGTCGCCCCGCCCATCCCCGGCTAGGATCGGCGGCATGACTCAGCTTCCGCTGCGGGCGCAGCTCGCGAGTGCTCTCGGCCGGACGGCCGCGACGCTGTCCCGGGCGACCGGACGCGGCGACGGATCGGTGATCGGCGGCAGGGTCGGCCTGGCCCTGGAGCCGGACCTGCTGCGCAAGCTCGCCCGTGACCGCAGGCTCGCGCTGGTGAGCGCGACCAACGGCAAGACCACCACGACGCGGCTGATCACCTCCGCCCTGCAGGAGCTCGGTGACGTCGCCACCAACGCCTTCGGCGCCAACATGCCCGCCGGGCACGTGTCCGCGCTCTCGTCGGCGAAGGACGCGCCGTACGGCGTGCTGGAGGTCGACGAGAAGTACCTCCCCGAGGTGATCGAGACCACCGGCGCGGGCGTGGTCGTCCTGATGAACCTCAGCCGCGACCAGATGGACCGGGCGGCCGAGATCTGGCTGCTGGCCCAGAAGTGGCGCCGCGCGCTGGTGGCCAGGAACACCCACGTGATCGCCAACGCGGACGACCCGCTGGTGGCCTGGGGGGCGTCCACCGCCGCCCGGGTGACCTGGGTCTCGGTCGGGCAGCCGTGGAAGGAGGACTCCTGGTGCTGCCCCGAGTGCGGCGGCCCGCTCGACCGCGGCGGCATGGACTACGTGCCGCCCGGCGGTCACGCGCCCGGCGTGGCCGTACGGCAGGCGGACGGGAGCGTCCCCGCGGCCCCGGGATCCCCGGGAGGGCCGGGCGGCGGACTGGCGGAGAACGACTGGGCCTGCCGGGAGTGCTCCTTCCGGCGGCCCGCGCCGACCTGGTTCCTCGACGGCGACACGGTGGTCGACCCCGCGGGCAGCGCTGGCCGCTGGACATCCGGCTGCCGGCCGGGCCAACCGCGCCAACGCGGTGGTCGCGCTGGCCACCGCGGAGGCGTTCGGCCTCCCCGTCCAGCGGGCGCTGCCCCGGCTGGCCGAGGTCACGTCGGTGGCCGGCCGCTACACCACGGTGGAGCGCGAGGGCCGCCAGGCCCGGCTGCTGCTGGCCAAGAACCCGGCGGGCTGGCTGGAGGCGTTCGACGTGCTCGACCCCGCGCTGCCGGTGATCCTCTCGGTGAACGCGCAGGGCCCCGACGGCCGCGACACCTCCTGGCTGTGGGACGTCGACTACCGGGTGCTGCGCGGCCGGCCGGTCTACGTGACCGGGGAGCGCCGGCTCGACCTCGCCCTCCGGCTCGACGTGGCCGAGGTGCCGTTCCAGCTGGCGGAGTCCTTCGGGCACGCGCTCGCGGTCCAGCCGCCGGGCAAGGTCGACGTGATCGCCAACTACACCGCCTTCCAGCAGATCCGATCGGAGTTCGGTCGTGCCGTCTGACAGTGTCCTGCGCCTTGTCTGGATCTACCCGGACCTGCTCAGCACCTACGGGGACCAGGGAAACGTCCTGGTCCTGGAGCAGCGGGCCCGGCGCCGCGGGATCGCGGTCGAGACCGTCCACGTGCGCTCGGCCGACCCGGTGCCCGAACAGGGCGACGTCTACCTGATCGGCGGCGGTGAGGACCGGCCGCAGATCCTGGCGGCCGAGCGGCTGCGCCGGGACGGCGGGCTGCACCGGGCCGTCGCCCGGGGCGCCGCCCTGCTGGCGGTCTGCGCGGGCTACCAGATCATGGGCAGCACGTTCGGCGGTGAGGAGGGGCAGCCGGTGGACGGCATCGGGCTGCTCGACATCGCCAGCGGCCGGGGCGATGCCCGCGCGGTCGGCGAGCTCGTCGCCGAGGCCGATCCGGCGCTCGGCGTCCCGACCCTGACCGGGTTCGAGAACCACATGGGCGTCACCAGGCTCGGCCCGGGCGTGCGCCCGCTGTCGCGCACGGTGGTCGGCACCGGGAACGGCGACGGGACCGAGGGCTGCTACGCCGGGAAGGTCGTCGGGACCTACCTGCACGGTCCGGCGCTGGCGCGCAACCCCGGCCTGGCCGACCTGCTGCTGACCTGGGCGGTCGGCGCGCAGCTCCCGCCGACCGACGACACCTGGTTCGAACGGCTCCGCCAGGAGCGGCTCACCGCGGTCCGGCCCGCCTGATCGGGTTCGCCTGATCGGCCGGGTGCGGCCGTGACCACACCTGGTCAGGGTCGCCTGCCCGTCCGTCCGTCCGCCCGCCCCGCCCGGTCGGCCGGGCGGGACTCGCCGGCGGACCGGCGGTCGCCGATCCGCCGAGGGGCGTCAATACACGAGTGCCTGGACGCCGTCGCCGAGCGCCTCCTCGACGAAGGTGGGGGCGCCCGCGATGCGGACCCCCTCGATCACGTCGTCCACTGTGATGTCCCGCCGGGCCGCGCACTGCGTGCACAGCGTCACCCGGCCCCCGGCGAGCACCGCGTCGAGCAGGTCGCCGAGCTGGGCCGCATGGGGCAGGGTGAACTCCTGGGCCCGTCCGGGGAGGGCGAACCACGACGCCTCGCCCGTCAGCCAGAGGGAGACGGGCACCCCGCTCGCCAGGGCCGCCGCCGCCACCGTGAACGCCTGGTTGCAGCGCTCCGGGGCGTCCGCGCCCGCGGTCACTTTGATCACCAATGATCGTGCCATGCTCGAAGACTATTCGGGCCCGGGTCACCGGCGCGAGCCAGGTCCGGCCGGGCCTACCCTTTATGGCTATGGACGTTCCTGAGCTGCACCCCGACCTTGAGCCGATCGCCTTCCTCGTGGGCCGGTGGGAGGGCGCCGGGGTGGGGGGATACCCGACGATCGAGAGCTTCAACTTCGGTCAGGAGATCGTCTTCGGGCACAACGGCAAGCCGTTCCTGACCTACACCAGCCGCACCTGGCTGCTGGACGAGGCCGGTGCCAAGGTCCGCCCGCTGGGCACCGAGACCGGCTTCTGGCGCCAGCTGCCGGACCGCCAGCTGGAGGTCTGCCTGTCGCACCCGACCGGCATCGTGGAGATCTACGTCGGCGAGGTGGTCTTCCACAAGATCGAGCTCCACACGGACGTGGTGGCCCGCACCGCCACCGCCAAGGAGTACACCGGCGGCCACCGCCTCTACGGGCTGGTCAACGGCAACCTGATGTGGGCCTACGACATGGCGGCCGTGGGGCAGGGGCTCCAGTCGCACATCTCGGCCGAACTCAAGCGGGTGGGCGACTTCGTGCCCGACGCGGACTGAGACCGGGCGAGGGCCAATACGATGCCGGACATGAGCACCCCCTTCACGCCTGACGTGGTCGAGGCGATCAAGCGCCACATGAACGACGACCACGCCGACGACGCGCTACTGATCGTCAGGAGCCTCGGAGGCAGGCCCGAGGCGACGGCCGCGACGACGTCGGGCGTGGACGCCGAGGCGATCGAGTTCGCCGCGGTCGTGGCCGGCGACGAGGTCGCGGTGCGGGTCCCGTGGGGCAGGACGCTGACCGAGCGGGCCGAGGTCCGCCGGGAGGTCGTCCGCCTCTACCGGGAGGCCTGCGCCGCCCTCGGGGTCCCGGCTCGCGGCGAGCACTGAGGCGCCGGACACCGGGGGCGGGCACGGAAGCGGGATGCTGGAGCGCGGAGACGGGGCCGGGCGCGGCGGAGACGCCGAGGCGGACGGGCCCGAGGTGCTCGGATCGGCCTGAGAGAGCGCCGGGAGAACTGCGGGAGAAGCAAAGCGAAAAAGAGAACCCCGGGCTCGCTCCTCCGCTCTGGGCGTGAGGGCCGGATGGACCAAAGACGGGATATGCCCGCCCTCCGGCAGCCCGGGGTTCCGGTGATTGTCGTGGATTCGCCGAACGTCGCGAGACGTCCGGACAGAGTCCGGAGTCGCGGCGTCCTAGCGGACAGCCACCTCGCTAGCCCAACTATGATCAACCATTGTTTGGACCACCTCCCTTCTGCGTGATTCGTACGCTATGCGACCGCTTCGGGATCGGGCAAGTAAATATTCGCCAAGCGGGTTTCCGCTGGTGAAAGCCTTCGAGGCCGTCGCCGGAGGGCATCCGGGACGGCCGGCCGCCGTGGACGGGCGGAGAGCGCGGAGCAGGTGGGCGGAGGACGCGGGGCCCGGCCTTAGGTGATGATCGAGAGGGCCCGACCGGGGCACGGCATAGAATCGCGCCATGACCGAGACGTCGTGGCATGAGGAACTACGGGCGCGCGGTTATCGGGTCACCCCGCAACGCCAGCTGGTGCTCGAGGCGGTCAAGTCGCTGGAGCACGCCACCCCGGAGGAGATCTGCACCCGGGTGCGCGAGACCGCTCGCGGGGTGAACATCTCGACCGTCTACCGGACCCTCGAACTGCTCGAGGAGCTCGGCATGGTCGCCCACAACCACCTCGGGCACGGCGCGCCCACCTACCACCTGGCCGCCGACGCCGACCACGTGCACCTGGTCTGCCGCGGCTGCGGCGATATCAGCGAGGTCAGCCCGGAGCTGGTGCGGGCCCTGGTGGACGGGCTCGACGCGGAGCTGGGCTTCGCCACCGACGTGCACCACCTGACGGTCTTCGGCCGCTGCCGCAAGTGCCGCTGAGAGCCTCCCGGGCCACCGCCGCGGGCCGCCCGCCGACGGCTCGCGGGCCGTGGCCCGTCCGCCGAGGTCCCTCGGACCGCGGTCGCATGCCCGCCGAGGGCGCGCGGGCCGCGGCTCCGGCCGCCGGCGGGGGCTCGTAGGCTTGGGGCATGCGAAGCCCTCTGCTGGACACCCCCGGTGCGGTCGCAGCCGACGCCCCCGACGACGGCGTCGCCGGACACTACGGTGACCTGTTCGCCGAGCAGCGCGCCTTCCTCGCCGGTGAGGCGATGGTCGACCGGAGCAACCGCGAGGTCGTCAGGATCTCCGGGCCCGACCGCCTGAGCTGGCTCAACAGCCTGAGCTCCCAGAAGCTCGACGACCTGCGGCCGGGCCGGGCGACCGAGACGCTGCTGCTGGACGCCCAGGGCAGGGTCGAGCACCACCTGGTCCTCGTCGACGACGGCGAGGCGGTCTGGGCGCATGTGGAGCCGGGCACCTCGGCGGGCCTGGTCGCCTTCCTCGACAAGATGCGGTTCATGCTCCGGGTCGAGGTCGCCGACGTGACGGACGCCTACGCGGTGGTCTCCGTGGCCGACCCGGCCCGGCTCACCCCGCCCGCCGGGGCGATCGTCGCCGGCGGCGACGTGCTGCTCCCGCGCGACCTGCTCCCCGAGCACCTCGGCCTGCGGCTCGCCGGCCTCTGGGCCCACGAGGCGCTGCGGATCGAGGCGCACCGCCCCCGGCTCGGCTTCGAGACCGACCACAAGACGATCCCGCACGAGGTCGGCTGGATCGGTACGGCCCTGCACCTGAACAAGGGGTGCTACAAGGGCCAGGAGACCGTGGCGCGGGTGCACAACCTCGGCCACCCGCCGCGCCGGCTGGTCTTCCTGCACCTGGACGGGAGCGCCGACCGGCTGCCCCGGCGCGGCGCCCCGGTGACCGCGGGCAAGGACGAGGTCGGGTTCGTCGGCGGCTCCGCCCGCCACCACGAGCTCGGCCCGATCGCCCTGGCCCTGGTCAAGCGGACCGTGCCGGTGGACGCGCCGCTGGAGGCCGACGGGGTGGCGGCGGCCCAGGAGGTCGTCGTGCCGCCGGACGCCGGGCGCAACGTGCAGATCGACCCGGCCCTGCGCCGCCGCATCCGCTGACCCGCTGACCCGCTGATCCGCCGGGAGTCAGACCTCCAGGATCAGCGTGATGGGGCCGTCGTTGGTCAGCGCGACCTTCATGTCGGCGCCGAAGACGCCCGTCCCGACGCGTGCTCCCAGCGCGCGCAGTTCCGCGCAGACGGCCTCGACCAGGGGCTCGGCGACCGGCCCGGGGGCCGCCGCCTGCCAGGTGGGGCGGCGTCCCTTGCGGGCGTCGCCGTACAGGGTGAACTGGCTGACCACGAGCAGGGGCGCGCCGATGTCGGAGCAGGACTTCTCGCCGTCCAGGATCCGCAGCCCCCAGAGCTTGGCGGCCAGCTTCGCCGCCTCGGCGGGGGTGTCGGTGTGCGTCACCCCGACCAGCACGAGCAGCCCCGGCTCGTCGATCGCCCCGACCACCGCACCGTCCACCGTCACCGACGCGGAACTCACCCGCTGCACCACCGCACGCATGCCCCCATCATCCCGCGCTCCGGACGCTCTCTAGACTCTGCGCGGACTCTGCATGAAAGGGGACAAAGGTGTCTACAGGGTCGTTGGTCGTCGAGGTGGTCCGTTCGGGGTTCGTGGAGTCCACGCACCGGGCGAGGATGCTGGCCGTCGCGGCGGACGGTTCCGCGGTGTGGGTGCACGGGGCGGTGGACGCGCTGGTCTCGCCGCGCTCGTCGATGAAGCCCTTCCAGGCGCTCGGCATGGTGCGCAGCGGGCTCGCCCTGGAGGGGGAGCTGCTCGCGCTGGCCTGCGCGAGCCACGACGGGGAGGCGTTCCACGTGGACGGCGCCCGCAGGATCCTCGCCGGGGCCGGGCTGGACGAGGACGCGCTGCGCTGCCCGGAGGACCTGCCCGGGGACGCGGCCTCCCGCGAGGAGGTGCTGCGCTCGGGCGGCGGCAAGGCCCGGATCTACATGAACTGCTCCGGCAAGCACGCGGCGATGCTCGCCACCTGCGCGGCCAACGACTGGCCGCTGGAGACCTACCTCGACCCCGCGCACCCGCTGCAGCGGGCGATCCGCGCCGCGGTGGAGGAGCTGACCTGCGAGAAGGTCGCCGCCACCGGCGTCGACGGCTGCGGCGCCCCGCTCTTCTTCGTCTCGATGACGGGTGTGGCCCGCGCCTTCCGCGCCCTCGTGCTGGCCGGGCCCGGCAGCCCCGAGCAGCGCGTCGCCGACGCCTTCCGCGCCCACCCCGAGTGGACGTCCGGCACGACCCGCCCCGAGGCCCGGCTGATGCGGGCGATCCCCGGGCTGCTGGTCAAGGCCGGCGCCGAGGCCTTCGACGCCTTCGCCTTCGCGGACGGCCGCGCCGGCACGGTCAAGATCGAGGACGGCGGCCAGCGCGCCCGCGTGCCCGTCACCGTCGCCGCCCTGCGCGCCCTCGGCCTCGACGCCCCCGAGCTCGCCGAGCTCGCCGCCGGAGTCCTGTACGGCGGCGGCCGCCCGGTGGGCGAGATCCGCCTGCACGGCGGCGGATGAGACGGGGCTCCTCACCCGGGGATCGGGTCGGCCCGGAATGGCCTCATCTCCCCGGGTCGGCCGATCTCGGATCGGGAGCCGGGATGCCGGTTTCCTTGCTACATGCGTAGCAAGGGTTCTACAGTTGGGTTCATGACTGCGATTCCTGCGCGTGAGCTGCGGAATAACACGGCCGAAGTGCTGCGGCGTGTCGAGGCCGGTGAAGAGATCGAGGTGCTGCGGGACAACCGTCCGGTGGCGAAGATCATTCCTTTTCCCCGCCGCAGTCGCTGGCTGTCCGCCACTGAGATCGGGGGAGAGCTCGCCCGCCTCGGGCCGGATGGGACGGGCTGGGCCGAGGAACTGCGGGAGACCTTGTCCGGGACCACCGACGATCTGCCGTGGTGAGCCCGCAGCGGGCGCTGGCCGACACATCGATCTTCATCGGCCTGGAGGCCCGCCGGTTCGATATCGAGCGCTTCGCCGACTACGAATGGGGTGTTTCGGCGGTCACCCTGGGTGAGCTGCGTCTCGGGGTGCTGCAGGCACGGGATCCCGAGTCGGCCGCCCGGCGCCTTTCCACCTATCAACTGGCCCAGCGCTTCGAGCCGCTACCGGTCGACGAGGCCGTTTCCGAAGCGTGGGCGCTGCTGGTCTCACGATTGCGGGTGGCGGGTCGCAAGGCTCCGATCAACGACAGCTGGATAGCAGCGACCGCCCTGGCCTACGGCATTCCCGTGGTGACCCAGGATGCGGACTACGACGAGATGCCCGGTGTCGAGGTCATCAGGCTGTGAGGCCGCGGAAGGTGTCAAGTCAAATGCGACAGGGAGTCGGCTGATCTGATCGCTAGGCTG